>JAYEPI010000125.1:0-8293 GCA_034723835.1 Candidatus Omnitrophota bacterium
TACGGTAAGTATATTTAGCGAAATGACCCTGGACAACTCCTGCGACTCTTCTGTAAATAACGCGCCTATATTGTTTAATTCGGCAACTGTCTTAAAAAAGTTTTTATCTTCCTCCGCTTCGCCTTCCCCGCCGCTGCCCTGGCGAAATTCAACTATCCGTTTAGCAAGCTCACTGCTTAATCCCAACGCGCGCAATGTAAGCCGGTCAGCGGTATTAATATTTACCCGGCTATCTCCATAAATAGTAATCACATCCTTAATCTTTAAAAATAACTCCGGAGTCATCCCTTTAACCAAAAGTAATTCTTCCAATACTTGAAATTTTCCGTTCTTACAAGGATACGGCGACTCGAGACTTTGATAATAAAAGTCTTCAGCGCCGCCGGAAGAGACAACAACATCCAGATCCCTCCAATCTATAATGGAATTGGCAATATCACTTGCCTCTTCCTTTTCTACTTCGCCAATATTCCCTAAGAGTGTTTTTAAAACCCCCGCCGGAACTTCGTTTATATTTATTTTACTGCTTTCATCCATCAGGCCATACAGGGTTATCTCCCCTGACTCCTGGACACTTTGACTCTCCGGCACTTCTTTATTCAGTTGATAACTGAGTGTTATATATCCATCCCCCAGCGGTAATTCGTTAAAAGATTCTTCATTATTAGACCAGGTTTCATTTAAGGTGTCATAGGAAGGTGTTTCGTCATTTCCTGTTATTTCAACAATTCCCCTCTCTATGCCGGCTGCAGCCAGATAGTACATCTTTAACCTGTCCTGAAGATGGGATGCAACGCGCAGCTGCGCGGAAATGTTATTAGCAAGCCCGATACTAAAAACAGTTAAAAAACTCAATGTCCAGAGGGTAAGAATTAGTACGCTTCCTTTTTTAGAATTCATTTTCTAATTGTAGGTTATATCAATTATTTTTGAAGCTTTCCCAAATTTAATACAACATTAACCCGGTAAGCTCGGGGGCTATTCTGCTCACGGGCCCCTCCGCCCGGTGTGGATCCTCCCGCTCGCAGAATATCCCCCGAGCTTTCACTTGTCAAAATTTTAAAGCTTTCCCGAAACAGAAATTAAAAGTGAAATTACAGAGATGTTTTTTGAGTTTAAAATCTCTGTAATCTTTCAAAACTCACTGTAATCAGGTTCTTTCTGTTCTTTCTATTTTTACATCGAATTTAGGAAAGAACCTATTCTTCTCCGGTAATTTCTTTAATGCTAAGTTCTTTAGCGCCAATTTCTTTAGTGGTAGTTCCCAGCTCTATCTTTTGCTCACCGGTGCCGGTTGGGATAAATATTGTTCGCTCAAAATCCTCCCGATTAGTTTTCTTTTTAAAGCTTAGTTTTATTTTTACCGCTTGCGGGAGGCTGTCCTGATCTTCTTTCTTCCAATCGTCTTTCCATTTATAAGTTCCGGTGGCATTATCAAGATAACAATAGCTAAGCTCTAATTGGCTGACCTGGGGGATCAAGACCCGGCCCTGGGTTATTTCTTCCTGCTTGAAGACCCCGGCGTAGCTTTTCTGCTCTTTACATAAGGTTTCTTCTTTCTTGTCATAAAAATACGCAACCCTGCCGAGTTCATAATAGTCCCGGCTTTCTTCACCGTCTTTTTCATCAACAGGATCAGCTTTGGCCGGGATCAATGCCGGAAATTTAACAGAGTCTTCGGTGCCTTCGAAGGGAATGGTCGAAAATTCAAAAGTATTTCTTATTTCTCTAACAATTTTTTCCGAAGTAAGTCTTATATTCCGTTCAAATGACTTATTTTTACTGCCTATCCGCCAGGTAGTTATCCCATTAGCAAAAACAGAATATATCGTTACTCCGGCAAGGGAAATAATCGCTACACTTATAAGAAGCTCGAGTAATGTGAAACCTTTTCTAAAATTCATTGTTATATTCAGACTATGCCGTAACTAATGTCATCGTCCGATTAAGCTTGCCCTCTGACCCTCCGATTGACAATTTAGCAATATAGTAATCTGCTATTCTGTCTCAACAGGCTTCCTCATATATGTCATCAAGGGCACTTTGCCCTTTCTTTTTCCTTCTTTCCAGGACAAAGAAGCCTTAATCTCATTTAAATCTTCGTAAGCCTCCGGGGTCTCTTCCATCTCCCACTCAACAGGAGATACCTGTATTTTCCATTCACACTTCATGTTCTCAAATTTAAATTTTTCCTTTAAACCTTCTTCAAACACATCCCACTCTTCCTTAGCGCTCATCCCGGCTTCTGCCATTTTATTTTCAGCCAACAGGGTTGCCTTTAAATTATCTTCTGCAATGCGCAGGATATTAAGCGACTGGGCAAACCCCTGCAGAATCAGCACTAATCCTATTGATAGAATAGCCATGCTGACCATTATTTCGACTAAAGTAAATCCTTGCTTAGTCTGCCGGTCTGCCGGTCTGCCGGTCCGGCCGGCCGGCCGGCCGACTGGCCTACTCCCAGTTCGTAATATCATCATTACCTTCGGTCCCGTCCGGGCCCAGCGAATATAGGTCATAGTCCTGGCCATGAGAGGAAGGATACCTATAACGATATTCATTACCCCAGGGATCTATGCACTTTTTCTTAATGTAAGGCCCGTTCCAGTTACCCGCTCCACCCGGATTGGCGCGCAATGCCTGCATATTAGCTGGATATTTGCCGTTATCCAACTCATAAAGATCAAGCGCCGAAGGTATATTAGCGCTAACATCTACCCTGGCGCAAGCAATCTTTGCCTGTTGTGAACGGCCGGCCAGCCTCGGCACTATCATAGCCGCCAGCGCGCCGATAATAACTACTACAAGCATTAATTCAATGAGTGTAAAACCATTCTTGGATTTCATTGTAAATACCTCCGTTTTAATTAAAATATATTGAAATATGCTCTGAACTACCGTTCGTCGCGAAATATGTTCGCTTCGCTCACGAAATTTATGGAAATTTGTTGTCTAAATTAACAATTTATTTCTATAAGGCTCTTCTCATTTCTACATATTTCTATGTATTTTTTAATCTTTAGCCCATCTGAATATTCATCTGGAAAATCGGCATAAGCATAGCAAGAACAATAAACCCGACTACCAGCCCGACTATCAAAATTATTAACGGTTCAAGAAGAGATGTCATCACCTTCATTGTCTTATCTATTTGGCGTTCATAAAAATCAGCTACTTCCGACAGTGTCTCTTGTAGATTACCGCCCCTCTCTCCTACTGCAAGCATATTGGTCATAAAACGGGGAAAAAACCCAGATCTTCTCATACCCTGCTCTAACGAAATGCCATCAATAACATTTTTACGTACTTTTTCTAATTCTATCTTAAATATCCCGTTATCTACCGTTGGTATGCTTATCTCTAAAGCCTGAAATACCGGTATACCATTGGCAAGAAGTATACCTAAAGTCCTTGAAAACCTTGCCAGGATTGACTTTTTTATAAAATCCCTCAGTAATGGTAATTTTAACTTAAGCCGATCGAATATTATTTTTTCATTTGCCCTAATACCCCGGCGCCGGAGTATAAAGACCACAGCTATCATCGCTGTCAATCCCCAATGCCAATACTTTTTAATTTGGCCGCTTATTGAAATCAATATTCTTGTAGATAAAGGTAAAACCTGGCCCATTTCGCTGAACAGGGAGCTCAAACGGGGAATAACAAACGTCAGCAGGGCAAATACAGTCATTGCCCCAACTATTATTATAAAAATTGGATAAGCTAAAGCTGACCCAACCTTTGCCTTTAATTCTTCTTCCCTGTTCCTGAAATCGGTCAGCCTGGCCAAGGTCTCTTCTAATACTCCGCCGGCCTCTCCCGAATGGACCATATTAACATATAGTGTTGAAAAAATCCTGGGATATTTGCTTAGGCCTTCTGATAATGTACTGCCATCCTTTATATCCTTTTGAATGTGAGAAATAATTTCCCTTAAGGCTTTATTTTCTGTCTGTTCAAGAAGAATATCTATCGCCTCTAAAAGGGGTAATTTAGACCTGATTAAACCGGCCAGTTGTTCAGTAAATATAGTTAAATCTTTGCTCCGGACTCTTCCGGCCGGACTTAATCCTTTAAACTGCCGGGAGCTTTCCGGGGTAGGAACAGTTATTTTCTTAGAATCTCCTGTTTTAACCGGGGTGACATTGATCGGCACATACCCTGTCTTCTCCAGCTTATCAATAGCTGCTGCTTCGCTTCCGGCTTCAATCATTCCGGTTACAACTTCCTTCGGCCCTTTTTTCGCCCGGTAACTAAATATCGCCATTTTTCTCCTGCTATATTGTTATATTCTATCTATCCACCAGAATAAAAAGCTCGTTTTTTTCCATCCGGGCAATACCCCTTTTAATAGATAAAGGCGGCTTTTTATCTATCCTGATCTTGCCGTTTTTTAAACAAGAAACCATAGATTGGTGAAAATCCAGGATGGAAATTTCTTCTTCTTCCCGGGGTAAAATAACAGAATCAGCCATTTCTGTAAGTATAACCAAAGCACTTCTTATATCAACTACAAATACCTTGAACATATCGTTGTGCGTTGTGCGTAGTGCGTAGTGCGTTGTGCGTCAAAGCGTAAAATTCTTTTTCTCTTTTATTTTCGCAATACGCACTACGCAATACGCACTACGGATCACTCCTCCACCTGTGTCACCCTTATCACCTCATCCGGCGTAGTCAACCCGGCAATGACCTTTTCCCAGCCGGAAAAACGAAGCACCTTCATACCCTGGCTGATTGCCTTTTCCTCTATTTTATCAGTTGATGCCTTTTGGAGTATCAATTCCTTTATCGCCTTATTGACTACCAGTATTTCATAAATAGCCGTTCTTTGTTTAAACCCGGTAAAATTACATTCCTCACACCCTTTTCCTTTATAAAAACGAATATCGGATTCTTTAAGGCCGGCCAAATCCGTTTCTTTCCGGCTGAGCCGGCTAAAATCAGCAATGTCCTCTATTATTTGTTTTTTAAACTCAGCGCCTTCTTTATTCTCCTCTTTGCACTTCGGACAGATAAGGCGAATCAGTCTCTGGGCAACAAATGCCTCTACGGAAGAAGCTGCCAGAAACGGCTCAATGCCTATATTTAACAGCCGCATTACACCCCCGGCAGCATTGTTAGTATGCAGCGTAGAAAAAACCAGATGCCCGGTCAGGGCAATCCTGATAGCCAGTTCCGCCGTTTCAAAATCCCTGACTTCTCCTACCATCATTATATCAGGATCATGCCTCAACATACTCCGCAGTCCCTGAGCAAAAGTAAATCCGATTTCCGGCACAACCTGAATTTGGCTTATACCTTCAAGTTCATATTCTATGGGGTCTTCGATGGTAATTATTTTATTCTTGCTGCTTTTTATGCTGTTAAGAGAAGCGTATAAAGTAGTAGTTTTTCCGCTCCCGGTAGGCCCGGTAACAAAGATTATCCCATGCGGTTTTTTTATTAACGTCTCTAATATTTTTAGGTCGCTTGATTCCAACCCCAGCCTGACCAGGCTAAAAAGCATTTTGGCGGGAAGAATCCTTATTACCACTCCTTCTCCGTGACGGGTCGGGATAACGGAAATCCTCAAATCAAGTTCTTCCTTGCCTATCTTTACAACTGCCCGCCCATCCTGCGGAAGACGCCGTTCTACAATATTTAACCTGGACATAATTTTTATCCGGGAGATAATCGCCGAAAAAAGACGTTTCATCTCCGGAGAAACATCTGTTTCATAAAGCACCCCGTCAATTCGATACCTCAGTCCCAGCTTCCCCCTGTATGGCTCTATATGAATATCAGTAGCCCTCTTTTGGTGGGCTTCTAATATTATCTGATTTACTAATTTAACTATCGACGCCTCTTCGGCCAATTTTTCTATATCCTCTACCCTTTCAACCGGCTTAACGCCAACAGACCCCTGGGGAGTTTTAGCAATTATGCCTTCCACAGTCTCCGCGCCGACTCCATAATATCTTCTAATCGCCTTTATTATTTCGCTCTCAAGCGCCAATACCGGCTCAATCTCATAACCCAGGAATAGTTTCAGATCATTCAACGAGTGTAAAGGATCGCAGGTAGCAATGGTCAATCTGCCCGCTGTATATTTCACAGGCATTATTTTATAGTGCCAGGCAAACTTAGCCGGGACTTTTTCTATAGTTGAAGGAGAAATAGGCTCCCCGGCTAATTTAATATAAGGGATACTGAGCTGCTCGGAAAGAACCGTTAAAAACTGCTCTTCTTTTAAGTATCCCATATTAACCAATACCACACCCAATGACTCGCCTTTCTTTTGCTGTTCTTTAAAGGCCATTTCCAACTGCCGGGGTGTAATTATTCCTTTCTTAACCAGCATTTCTCCTAATTTCATCACCATCTCTTTTACCTTTCGTTTTCGTATTGCGTAATGCGTCGTGCGTATTGCGTTAAAGCTTCTTGATAAGCTTCATGATCATCCTGGAGATATGATTTAAAATCTCCAGGAATTTTCTCCTTTTTCGCTATTTATATAAGTAAGTTTTCTTTTATTTTCTTTTTTTACGCAATACGCATCAGAGCGAAGCGCAGCGGAGCCTCCCCGCAGGGGACGCAATACGCACAACAAATTATAAAGCCCCGATCATATAAAACTCTTCGACCGGCTTGCTGTCCAATTCGCCGGAAATTAACCTCTCGCAGCTATCCAAGGACTCTTCCAGGGGCACATATACGCCTTTTTTACCGGTATAAAGTTCCGCGGTAAAAAACGGCTGGGTAAGGAAATTGCGCAATCTTTGCGCCCGTTCAAATAAAATCCTATCTTCCCGGAAAAGCTCTTCTATTCCGACGATAGAAACGATACGCCTCAATTCTTCATGTTTATTAAGAATTTTCAAAGCCTCCTGAGCGATTTTAAAATGCCTCCTTCCTATAATTAGAGGATCAAGATAGGAGGAGGAGGAAAGAAGGGGATCAATGGCAGGATAAAGGCTCAATTGAACATGCTGACGGGAAAGAATTAATATAGAATCCAAATAACTAAATATGCAGACTACCGCGGGGTCGGTTAAATCATCGCTGGGGACATAAACCGCCTCGATAGCGGTAATCATTGCCCGGCCGCCTGAAGAACGAATCCTCTCTTGAAAATCGCTCATTTCCGAGGTCAAAGTAGGCTGATACCCTGTCTCGGAAGGGACCCTGCCTAAAAGAGTAGAAAGCTCACTGCCTGCCTGGGCAAACCTGTAAACGCTGTCAATAAAAAACAGGACATCCTCTTTTTCCTCTTGAAAATATTCCGCCAATGTTATACCGGTATGGACAACCTCAAACCTTGCTCCGGAAGATTCATTCATCTGGCCATAGACCAGGATCGACCTGTCCAGTATCTTCTGCTTGGCCATTTCATTATACAGCTCATTGCCCTCCCTGATTCTTTCTCCTGCTCCGGTGAATACGCAAAACCCTTTTTGTTTTCTGATAATGTTATGCATAAGTTCCAAAATCAATATGCTTTTTCCCAGGGCCGCCCCTCCTAAAATGCCTGTTCTTGTCCCCTTTATCAAAGGAAACAAAAGATCGAGCACCTTAATGCCTGTTTCCATTACTTCAAATTTTACCTGTCCTGTTTTTTTTACGTCCAGGCCGGCAGTTTCTTTTTTGTGGATAATCCTTTTTTCCCTTGCCTTGATCGGGCCCTTTTTGTCTATTGGCTCACCGAGGACATTCAATATCCTCGAACAAACCTCTTTCCCTACGGGAACTTTAATCATAGAACCGGTAGCCAGGACCACGGCATTTCTCTGCAGGCCGAAAATGGATGTCAGGGGAATACATTTAGCGGTATTTCCAACATCAGCGCTTCTTCTGCCCAGGTATTCGACTACTTCCAGCACTACCTTTTGGCCGGTATAACTCTTTGTTTCTAAAATATCATAAATAGCCGGCAACATTGCGCCCGGGTCAAATTTTACAATTACAACCGGCCCCTGAATTGCGATAACCCTGCCTTTCTGCATCTTTACTCCTTTAAAAATTCCCGTATCCGCAACAATTTATCTCACCCGGCCCATAACCAACCTGCTGGAAAAAATCTCCCTGATGTTTTTATCACTAATTTCGTGAAGAAGCTGAAAATACCGAAAACGCAGCTTTTTATCCAGCCGCTCAATCTCAGAAGAACTCCCTTCTAAATGCATAACCCGCGCCGACCACTCTGAAAGTTTACTTTCCCAGAATATGCCGTATAATATATAATTCATCCATACCGTAACCAAATATTCTATGACCTTATCTAACGCCGGCTCAATGGCAATTCTCTCTTCTT
>JAYEPI010000126.1:0-8230 GCA_034723835.1 Candidatus Omnitrophota bacterium
GAAAAGCTCGCCCGTGGCCAGGATATGGAGTTTAGTTTAAGATTAAAAAGGGAAGGTTACCGAACTCTCTTGGTTCCTGAAATAGTTACCCATTATTATGCCCCTTCGGGTTTAAGATCATTTATTAAGCACAGCTTTATAAATGGGCTATGGGTAATATTACCCTTTAGATATACAAATATAACGCCTGTTTCTTTGAGACATTTGATTCCGCTTGTATTCGTGTTGAGTTTAATAGGCTCGGGGATAGTATCTTTTTTCTTTTTACTTTTCAAATGGATTTTCTTAGGCATAATTTTCTCATACTGTTTAGCAAATGTCTATTTTTCCGCTAAAATAGCCTTAAGAGAAAGAAATTTCAGCTATTTATTCCTTATGCCGGTAGCGTTTGCGATGCTTCATATAAGTTATGGATTAGGTTCGGGGTTGGGGATGATAAAATTGTTGTTACCAACAAAGAGAGGCATGTTATAATGCCTAAACGCCTGTTTGATGTTATATTTTCTTTTATAGGACTGATAGTTCTTTTTCCGTTAATTGCGCTTATAGCATTATTGATAGAACGGGATTCTTGTGGCCCGATTTTTTATAGAGGATTAAGAATAGGAAAGTCTGCAAAGCCTTTTAAAATGTATAAGTTCAGGACAATGGTGGTTAATGCGGATAGGATCGGCGGACATTCGACTGCTAATGATGATACGCGAATTACAAAAGTAGGAAGGATTTTAAGAAAATATAAATTGGATGAAATGCCTCAGCTTATCAATATCCTTAAAGGAGAGATGAGTTTTGTTGGCCCAAGGCCCGAGGTTCTACATTATGTCGGTATGTTTAGCGAAGAGGAAAAGAAAATCTTAACAGTTAGGCCGGGAATAACTGATTGGGCGTCTTTGTGGAATTCAGATGAAGGAGCAGTTTTGGCCGGCAGTCCTAACCCGGAAAAGATTTATTTAGAAAAAATCAGGCCGGAGAAGATTCGTCTTCAGTTAAAATATATTAAAGAAAGGTCGTTTGGAGCTGATTTGAAAATTATTTTTCAGACTGCGGCTAAACTACTTCAACGATGATCTAAAAAAGAGATTGCTTCGCCCTTAACATTTTCAATGTTAAGGGCGAAGCAATGACAGTTTTTTTGAAATCTCATATAATTAAACGACTATGATAAACTATTCTAAAAACTTTTTAGAAGAACTTTACAGAACAATGATAAAAATCCGTTTCTGTGAAGAGAGCTTTGTTAAACCAATTGTAAGAGGCGAAATAAAATGCCCTGTTCATCTGTATTCCGGCCAGGAAGCAGTTGCGGCCGGAGTGAGCGCGGCCCTGAGGGAAAAAGATTATATTTTTGGTACGCATCGTTCTCATGGCCACTATCTTGCCAAAGGAGGCAGTCTTCGGGAGCTTGTTGCCGAAATTTACGGTAAGGAAACAGGTTGTTCTAAAGGAAGAGGGGGGTCAATGCACGTTATTGTTTCTAAGAAAGGGATGCTTGGGGCAGCTCCTATCGTTGCCGGCACTATTTCATTGGCAGTTGGTTCGGCCCTTGCCTCAAAAATCAGAAAAGAGAAAAAAGTAACGGTCAGCTTTTTTGGGGACGGAGCAGTCGGTGAAGGGGTGTTATATGAGTCCTTAAATTTCGCAGCGCTCAAAAAACTACCGGTTATATTTGCCTGCGAAAATAATTTCTATTCGACCCATATGCCGATTAGAGAATGCAGGCCCCGAAACGATATTTTTAAAATAGGAATTCCCTTCGGAATCACAAGTTTTAAGATCGATGGTAATAATGTGTTAAAAGTTTATGAAGCGGTAAAAAGGGCGGTTGGGATATGTAAAAAAGGCGGAGGGCCGGTATTTATAGAGTTTATAACTTATAGATTGCGCGGGCATGTCGGCCCGGATGACAATATCCAGGGCGCGCATACTGATATTAGATCGAAGGAAGAAATAGCAAAGTGGAAGAGAAAAGACCCCATAATAAGACTCAAAAGATTTTTTATCAAAAACAGAATTTTTAAAAAAGAGGATTTAGAAAAAATAGACCGGGAATTAAAAAAAGAAGTTGAGAATGCTCATATTTTTGCCAAAGAAAGTCCCCATCCAAGGAAGGAAGAATTGACTAACTATGTCTTCAAAAAGTAGAGAGCTTCCATACAGTTTAGCTATTAATGAAGCGCTTCATCAGATGATGTTGGCTGATAGAAATGTTTTTCTTTTAGGCCAGGGTGTCAAAAGCCCGTGGTATGTCGGTAATACTGTGCGGGGCCTCCTTAAGCGATTTGGCCCGGAGCGGGTTATTGATACCCCGGTTTCTGAAAACGCTGTTACCGGCGTAGGAGTAGGAGCGGCTATTAGTGGAATGAGGCCGGTGATCGTGCACCCCAGAATGGATTTTATGCTTTATGCAATGGATCCGATAATTAATGAAGCAGCAAACTGGCATTATATGTCCGGCGGTAACTCATCAGCGCCAATAGTATTCTGGACTATAATAAATAGAGGCGGAGAACAAGCAGCTCAGCATTCTCAGGCCCTGCAGGCGATGTTTACCCACATACCCGGCTTGAAAGTAGTTATGCCCGCCACTGCTTATGATGCAAAAGGCCTTTTTATTGCCGCTATTAAAGATGATAATCCCGTGCTCTATATTGATGACCGCTGGTTATATAATCAAAAGGGAAAAGTGCCTGAAGAAATTTATACTGTCCCGATTGGAAAAGGTGTTATCAGGAAAAAAGGCAGAGACGTAACTGTTGTAGCAACGTCATATATGCTGTCTGAAGCAAATAAAGCGGTTAAGGAGTTAGAAAAAGATAAGATAAATGTTGAATTGATTGATTTGAGGTCGCTTAAACCCCTGGATGAAAACCTGTTATTTAGTTCGGTGAGAAAAACCGGGAGATTGGTTGTTGTTGACGCGGCCTGGAAAACTTGTGGTATAGCTGCTGAGATTAGCGCCCGGGTAATTGAAAACGTCTTTAAATATTTGAAAGCGCCGATAGCCCGGGTTAATTTGCCCGACAGCCCTGCTCCGGCAAGTTCAATATTGGAGAAAGAGTATTATCTGAGGGATAAAGATATTATCAGTGCCGTAAGAAAGGTGTTAAGATAGGAGTAAAAATTATGGCTTATAAGGTGCCATTTGTCGGCTACAAAGAGCAATATTTAAATCTAAAGGATGAGTTTGATAGTGTTTTTAAAGAAATTATGTCCCAGGGAGACTTTATTTTACGCAGGCATCTTGAAGAATTTGAAAACAACATTGCTTCATATGTAGGAACAAGGCATGCTATAGGTGTAAATAGCGGGACAGATGCTTTGTATTTGTCAGCTCAAGCCCTGGGCTTTGGCCCGGGAGATGAGATTATTACTGTTAGTCACACCTTTGTAGCGACTATCGGAGCGATTGTCCAGTGCGGGGCAAAGCCTGTTCTTATTGATATCCGGGATGACTTTAATATGGATGTAAGGCAAATAGAGCCGGTTGTTACGTCTAAAACAAAGGGCATTATTCCGGTTCATCTGAACGGATGTTCCTGTCAGATGGATGAAATTATGAAATTAGCAGATAAATATAATTTAAAGGTAATCGAAGATGCTGCCCAGGCATTGGGCGCGTCTTTTAACGGCAAACGCTGCGGTTCATTCGGAAACACAGGTATATTCAGTTTTTATCCTGCCAAGATGCTCGGAACGGCAGGGGATGGAGGAATGGTATGCACTGACGATGATGAGCTTGCTCATAAGCTTAAGGCCTTGCGGGATAATGGCAGGGTAGATTCATTAACTATGGTTGAGTGCTTTGGTTATTGCAGCCGTTTGGATAACCTGCATGCCGCTATTCTCAATATGAAATTTAAACACTTTCCTGGATGGGTTGAGAAGCGGCGGGAAATAGATGATGTTTATTATAAAGGATTAAAGGATATTCCGGAGGTTAAACTTCCCCTCAGATCAGATGAACGCTTTTTTGATGTTTATCAGAACTATGTAATTAGGGTCAAAAAGAGAGATGAACTTGTTAGTTATCTAAAAGATTCAGGAATTGAAATTTTGGTTTCCTGGCCAATACCATTACACAGGCAAAAAAGCCTTAATTTAAATCACTTTAATCTCCCCGTTACTGAGCAAGTTTCATCCGAGGTAATTTCTTTACCAATGTATCCGGAACTTAACAATGAAAAGCTTAAGATAACTATTGAGGCAATAAAAAGGTTTTTTAGCGATGGGTATTGATTATAGCGCTGTGACCGAAGTTCCCGGAAACAAGGTTTCGCGTGAACAGTTGGAGAGGATGTATCACCGTTACCATTTTGCCTCTCAATATTGCGGGGATAAGGATGTTTTAGAGATAGCCTGTGGTGCCGGCCAGGGGTTGGGATACCTCTCAGAGTTTGCAAAAAGGCTGGTAGGAGGAGACGTAGATAAAAATATCCTAAAACTTGCCCAGCAGCATTACCATGGCAGGGATAATATCGAACTTAAGCTGTTGGATGCCCATAAGTTATTATTCGGCGATGAAAGTTTTGACGTAGTGATATGCTACGAAGCCATTTATTATTTTACCCGGCCTGAAGAATTTATTAAAGAAGCTTACCGGGTTCTTAAGAAGAAAGGGCTTTTTGTTATCTGCACAGTGAATAAGGGCTGGCTTGATTTCAATCCATCGCCGCATAGCAAAAAATATTTTTCTGCCATAGAGTTATATCAGCTATTAAATAGGGACTTTACCGGGATAGATATTTACGGCGCATTTGGAGTATCTTATAATTCAGCAAAAACTAAATTTATATCTTTGTTAAAAAGGGCAGCGGTTAGTCTTAATTTAATGCCCAAGACAATGAAGGGAAAAGAGTTTTTTAAGAGAATTTTCTTTGGCAGACTGCAGGTACTTCCCTCAGAATTAAAAAAAGGAATGGCTGAATATTTATCTCCCACACTTCTTACTAAAGAATTTCCAGCCAAAGATTATAAGGTAATATACGCTGTAGCTAAAAAATAAAAGATAACCCATAAAAATTGCCAGGAAATAATTTGATCGCTGTAATCTAAAATAATCTCAGCAATCAGGTATAATAAATATTATACCGGGAATTAAAAAATGTTAAAAAAATTTAGAACGATTATTATGGTTTTTATCGATTTAGTTCTGATTAACTCAGCGCTGTATCTGGCGGTTATGGCGAGGTTTAATTGGCAGCTTGGAGCGGGGGAGAAATCTGCCTATCTATTTCTAATACCCTGGGTAAGCATTATTCGTTTAGCGCTCTTTTATAAATTTGGTTTGCATCAATGGGCATTTCGCTACGCGAGTATCCATGAAGCGGTTAATATATTTAAAGCAACAACCATTGGCACGCTTTTAGTTATTTTAGTAACTTTTTTAAAACAATATGGGTATTTAGGACATTCTCTTGCCATAGGCCGCGCTATTGCGATAATAGATTATTTTATCTGTTTTTTTCTGATATCCGGTTCGCGTTTCTTGCCCCGGCTGTTAGTAAAAGTTAAAGAAGAAAAACGCTATAAAAGTCTTAAGAGAGTTCTTATTATTGGAGCGGGTTCTGCCGGAGAGATAGTTGCCCGGGAATTGACCGGCTCAAAGCGAATATATCAGTTAGCCGGATTTATCGATGATGACCCTTTTAAAAAAAACCTGGTCATTCACGGAATAAAAATTCTTGGCACCAGGGAAGATATAGCAAAGGTTGTCGAACAGCACAGGATAGAAGAGATAATTATTGCTATTCCTTCCGCGCCTGGTAAGGTTATCAGGGATATTATCTCGCATTGTCAGAGGATTGAAGCCAAGTTTAAGATAATTCCCGGGCTGCATAAGATTTTAGCCGGGGAAGTAGACATAAAACACATAAGAGAAGTTGGGCCTGACGACTTATTGGGCAGGGAGACTGTTCGGATAAATACCGCTGAGATTAAACCTTTTCTTCAAGGGAAGACAGTTTTGATTACCGGCGCCGGAGGCACCATCGGGGCTGAACTTTGCAGGCAAATTGCGAAGTTTAATCCCCGGAGGCTTATACTTTATGAACACAATGAAAATGATACCTATTTTTTAGAAATCGAGCTTAAGACAAAATATCCTTCTCTTGAATTTAAAACGATAATTGGTGATATCAAGGACATAGGCCTGTTAAAGCATGTTTTTTCAAAATACAGGCCCGGGGTGATGTTTCACTCCGCAGCCCACAAACATGTGCCGCTTATGGAAAACAACCCGGCCAGTGCTGTAAAAAATAACGTTATTGGGACCCGTAATCTTGTTTATGCCGCGGAGCATTACGGAGTAGAAAGTTTTGTCTTGATATCCACTGATAAAGCGGTAAATCCCACCAGTGTAATGGGCGCCTCAAAGCGGATTGCCGAGATGCTGCTTCAGGCGAAGTCCAAGAACAGCCGGACAAAATTTATGGCTGTTCGTTTTGGCAATGTTATCGGTTCAAGCGGCAGTGTTGTTCCGGTGTTCAAACGGCAGATTGAGGGAAGAGGGCCGGTGACAGTGACTCATCCGGAGGTCAGAAGATTCTTTATGACCATCGAGGAAGCGGCCCAGCTTGTAATTCAGGCCGGGGCCATTGGTAAAGGAGGAGAGATTTTTATTTTAGATATGGGCGAGCAGATAAAGATAGTTGACCTGGCTAAAAATCTTATTACTCTTTCCGGGCTTGAGCTCGATAAAGATATCTCTATTAAATTCATAGGCTTAAGGCCGGGTGAAAAACTGTATGAAGAACCCTTGCATAATGCAGAAAGAGATACAGCGACCAAACACAATAAGATTTATATAACCCAGCCGGATGATTTTGACCCTAAAATCCTGCGGAGAGATATAAAAAGACTGGAAAGACTGGCAAATATTATGGCAGAAGATGAAATCATTAAGAAGATGAAAGAGATAGTGCCGACTTTTAGGAATGATCAACAAAATTTCTAATTTCTAATTTCTAATTGACCTAAATAAATCCCAATGACCAAAAAGAATAACAAATATGATTTGGAGGAAAGGACAGCAAAGTTTGGTGAGGAAATTATCAAGTTTGCCAAAAAAATTCCTAAAAATGTAGTTTCTACTTCACTCATCGGCCAATTAGTAGATGCTGGAACATCGGTAGGAGCTAATTATTGTGAGGCAGATGATGCTGAGTCAAGAAAAGATTTTAGGCATAAAATTGGTATTTGCAAGAAAGAAGCCAGGGAAACCAAACATTGGTTGCGAATGATTGCAGTTGCCTGTCCTGAGTTAAAAGAAGAAGCCATGAAACATTGGTCGGAGGCAAAAGAACTTAACTTAATTTTTAATGCGATTGTTAATAAACTAGATAATAAATGATTAATTTCTAATTTCTAATTACTAATTGACCTAAATAAATCCCAATGGCCCAATAACCAATAACAAAAATTTGGTCATTGAGTATTGGGAAATTGGGCATTGATTAGAAATTAGAGCAATTAGATCAATTAGAAATTTAATTTTCTCCCAATGACCCAATAATCAACAACAAAATTTAGTCATTGGTTAATTGGGTATTGGGAATTGATTAGAAATTAGAGCAATTAGATCAATTAGAAATTTTCTGATTGGGCTTTTAGAACGGGGTAAGCGATGAAAGAAAAAATTGTATTCTGGTGCGATAGGGTGGCAACCGCAGCATTATATGTCCTGGTTTTTGGAGCAACGTTCTCAAATGCCATAACCGAGGTAGCCGCCGGTATTGCCATAGCAAGCTGGATTATTAAAAAGGCAATAAGCAGGGATTTTAAGTTAATCCGGACCAATTTAAACCTGGCGTTATTTGGTTTTGTGCTGGCAAATTTAATTTCCATTATAGGCAGTAATTATATCTATGAAAGCTTTGAAGGATTTTTTGGTAAGACCCTGGAATATGTGCTTCTGTATTTTGTTATTGTTGAATCAATAAATACAAAGAAGCGGCTTAGGAACATAATGGGCGTAGTGTTGTTTACCTGCGCATTAATAGGTATTGACGGCCTGTTTCAGCAATTTTTTGGTTTTGATTTTATGCGCCTTCGGCCCTTAGTGGGCTATCTCAGGGCATCCTTTGGAAATCCCGGACATTTTGGCGCGTGGTTAAGCATGGTTTTACCGATAACCTTGAGCCTTTTTCTTTTTAGTGATAAAAAATGGAAAAACTTCAGAATTTTTAGCGGCTTGGTATCGATACTTTTATTCATCTGTCTGATGCTGCTTTAT
>JAYEPI010000127.1:0-4656 GCA_034723835.1 Candidatus Omnitrophota bacterium
GGATTATCCCCAGATCATGGGTAATAAAAAGAATGGATGTTCTAAATTCTTTCTTCAATTCTAAAACCAACTTTAGAATTTCAGACTGAATCGTAACATCAAGGGCAGTAGTCGGTTCATCACAAATCAAAAGTTCGGGATTAAGCGCTAATGCTATGGCTATCATTACCCTCTGCCTTTCGCCGCCTGATAATTGATGGGGATAGTCATAAAAAACCTTTGAGCTGTTAGAGATTTTAACCCTTTCCAAAAGCTCGAGCGCCTTCTCTTTCGAAACCCGGCTGTTTAATCCCTGATGAATACGAATAACTTCCTGAATCTGTTCGCCAATGCGCATTATCGGATTTAAGGAAGTAAACGGTTCTTGAAATACCATACTGATCATCCTTCCCCTTACTTTACACATCTCTGATTCAGAAAGTGCTAAAAGATTTCTTCCTTGAAAAATTATTTCACCTTCTTCTATCCGTCCCTGCCGGGGTATAAGTCCCATAATAGAAAGAGCCGTAACGGTCTTTCCACAACCTGACCTGCCAACCAGTCCCACAACCTCATCCCGGCCGATATTAAAATCAATGCCTTTGACCGCCTGGGATTTGAAACAAACCTTTAAATTCCTGACTTCTAATATGTTCATCATCCTAACTTGGGATTTAATATCTCTCTTAAACCCTCGCCTAATAGGTTAAATCCTAAAACAGTGAATAAAATCGCAAGCCCGGGGAAAAGAATAAGCCACCAGGCAATGCCTAAGGCAGCTCGTCCCTCCATAAGTATATTTCCCCAGCTGGGAGTTGGCGGCTGCACGCCCAAACCTAAAAAACTTAAACCCGTCTCAACTAAAACCGCTGCTGCCACACCAAGCACAAAACTTACCAGTACCGGGCCTATGCCATTGGGAATAAGATGCCGGAGAATTATCTTTATATGACTCACCCCAAGCACCCGGGCAGCAAGGATAAACTCTCTTTTTTTCAAGCTCAAGATCTCTGCTCGTATCAACCGGGCTATCCCCATCCAGCTGGTCAATCCGATTATAATCATAATATTATAGATATTGGGCCCGACGACCGCAATTACCGATAATATCAAAAAGAATGACGGAAAACAGAGCATGATATCGACAAATCGCATTATCAAAGAATCCGGCTTTCCTCCAAAATAACCGGCAATAGACCCTAAAATTACCCCGATTATCGCTGCAATACCTACTGCTATCAGGCCAATTGAAAGCGAAATGCGCGAACCATAAACTATCCGCGAAAATACATCCCTGCCTAATTGGTCTGTTCCCAAAATATGCTCAGCAGAAGGCCCGATAAGCGCATTTTTAATATCAATGGCCGCCGGGTCATAGCGGGCTATTGACGGAGCAAAAACCGCCATTAACACCAAAATCAGAATTATAATTCCGCCAAATACTGCCAGGCTATTTTTAAACATTTCTCCGTCCTATCCCAATCCGGGGATCAACATAAAAGTAGGCAATATCGGCTGCTAAATTCGCGATTAAGGTCAGAACCGCCCCAATAACCAATATTGTCATAATAACCGGATAATCCCGGGCCATAACAGATTGATAAAATAGCTGGCCCATCCCCGGGATACCAAATATTGTTTCAAAAATCACGCTTCCCCCGATAAGCCCGGGAATAGAAAGTCCTAAAATAGTCACAATCGGCAAAAGCGCATTTTTCAAAGCGTGCCGGTAAAGGACATCTTTTTCAGGCAGTCCCTTGGCGCGGGCCGTTCGGATAAAGTCCTCATGAATGACCCCAAGCATACTCTGACGCATATAACGCGAAATACCGGCAAGTCCGCCAAAGGCTGAAACTAAAACAGGCATTATCAAATGATGTCCGAGATCTATAATTTTTCTCAATAAGGTAAAGTTTTCATAGTCTAAAGATTTTATTCCCACAACAGGCATCCATCCCAATTGAACACCAAAAAAAGACATCAGCATCAAGGCAATCCAGGGCCCGGGGGTAGCAAAACCGATAAAAACAAAAAGCGTTGTTAATTTATCGAACAAAGAGCCGCGCTTAACAGCACTCATTATTCCGACCGGTACAGCTATTAAAAAAATAAGCATCATCGAAAGTACATTTATTAATATAGTTATGGGAAGCCTTTCGGAAATCCTTTCTATAACCAACCTTCCATCAACAAAAGACGTTCCAAAATCAAACCTCACAAGTTTTTTAACCCAGATTATATATTGGACATAAACAGGTTTATCTAAATCATATAATTTCATTAATTTTTCTTTTGCCTCAAATGAAACCTTGGGATTAAGCTCGGTCATTAAATCTGTGGGTTTGCCCGGGGCAAGATGAATAATAAAAAATGAGATAAGGGTTATGCCGATGAAAACAGGAATCAAACTGAACAGGCGTTTAATAATATAGCTAATCATGGCTTTTTAATTAGATGTCTAATAAAATTTCTAATTGACCTAATTGCTCTAATTTCTAATTAATGTCCAATGTCCAACATCCAATGACCAAATTTTGTTATTGAGTCATTGGGGTTTATTTAGGTCAATTAGAAATTAGAAATTAGAAATTTACTTAATATATCTTTGTTCTGTCTTTGGGACCCACCAATCTATGAAATTATATCCAATGCCGATAGGAGCCGGCTCTATGCCTTTAAATCTTCTGTGCACCGCCGGCAAGGCATCGGGCACATATAAAAATAAACAGGGTTGGTCTTGATATAAAAGCCGATGAATTTGGCGATAAATTGCAGCGCGCTTTTTCTCGTCAAATATCCTTCTTCCCTTTTCCAAAAGCTGGTCAACCTCAGGATTGGAATAACTTACAAAATTAAATTCGCCTTCTTTTGTCTTGGATGAATGCCAGATATCAAAACAATCAGGATCCCGGGAAAGCGACCATCCTAAAAGCACGGCTTCAAAACGCTTCTTATTGACAAATTCGTTTAAAAATACGGCCCATTCAAAGACGCGGACATTGACCTTTATTCCAATCTCTTTTAATTTTCTTTGAATAATTTCTGCTGTACGGCGGCGTTCATCATTGGCCTGATTAGTAATTATTGTAAATTCAAATTTTTGACCGTCTTTATCAAGCCAACCGTCATTATCTCTATCCTGCCAGCCGGCTTGTGTTAAAAGCTCCTTTGCCTTCTGGAAATTATAGGCAGCAGGTTCAACGGATTTATTATAGGCCCAGGATTCGGGGACAAAGGGCCCGGTGCAAATTCTCCCCAGGCCTAAAAGAATCCCGTCGACTATTTCCTGTTTATCTATTGCGTAATTTATTGCCTGCCTGACCCTTTTGTCTTTAAATTTCTCATCCAGCAAATTATAACCCATATAGGTATAACCAAAAGACGGGTATTTAAGCTTTTGAAATCCCCTTTTAAAAAACCTTGTCCCGGTCTGCCTTTTATACTGCAAAGGCGTAAGTCCCATATAGTCAATTCCTTCAGTCTGGAGTTCAAGAAACATAGTGGCCTGGTCAGGAATAATCCGGTAAATGTAACTATTTATCCATGGCCGGTGTTCAAAATATTCGTGGTTTGATTCTAGGTCAATTCTTTCCCCGGACTTCCATCTTTTAAATTTATACGGCCCGGTGCCGACAGGATGGCGGGAAAAAGGGGTGTTTATAAGATTGGCATTTTTAAGAATATGCTCGGGCATGATAGCCATGCCCCAGCTGGCAAGCGCGGGAGCAAAAGGCTCCCGATACTTCACTTTAATTGTATAATCATCAATAACCTGTAAGTATTTTATTTTTTCAAAATCCCCGCTGTAAGGAGTGGGCACATCGGGATCAATAAGTTTTTTATAAGTAAACTCCACATCCCGGGCGGTAAACGGCTCTCCGTCATGCCACTTAACATTTTTCCTCAGGTGAAAAACAATGCTTAAGCCATTATCTAAGATATCCCAGCTCTCGCTAAGATCTCCGGTCAGCTCTATATTTTTATCATATTTTACCAGGCCGTTAAAGACTAAGCCGACTATATTGCCTGAGGCGCTGTCAGTAGCCAAGATTGGGACTAAAGTCCGGGCATCGGCAATAGATGCCGAAACAAAGCCGTCACCATAACAGGGTTTTTCCTCAGCAAAAACATTATCAAAGCCAAAAAATATCAAAAAAAATACCGCTAATAGCGGTAATGTTTTTCCTGCAATAATTATGTTCGGATCTTTAATCACTGCCGGGTATTTCATCGCTGGGTTGGTCTGACTGCACTGGAACTGATGTTTGCGCAGGAGCCGGTTCTTGAGGCTGCATTTCTGCTTCAATCCCTTCCATTAACGAAACTCTTCTATGAGAAGAAAGAATAGTCAACCCCAGACAGGTTACGATAAAAAGAATTGCGCAAACAGTAGTAATCTTGGTTAAAAAAGTGTTTGTCTTTGTGCCAAATATCGAATTAAGCGTCCCTCCTCCGCTAAAGATATCAGAAAGGCCCGCTCCTTTTCCTGCCTGCAGGAGTATTACTGCGATCAATACCAGACAGGCAACAACATGCAACACAATCAAAATAGTATACATTTTTATTTCACCACTCCCTTCACGATTTGAATAAACGCCTCAGCATCCAAGCTGGCTCCTCCCACTAATGCGCCATCTATATTCTGCTGGGCCATGAGTTGTTTAATATTTTCGGGCT
>JAYEPI010000127.1:4666-8067 GCA_034723835.1 Candidatus Omnitrophota bacterium
AACGAAGCAGTATCCCGGTCGTATTTTTTTTCTCATAATGTTCTTATAAATTTGTGAACCTCCTCGGCTTGCTGGGGGGTAGCGGTTTTACCCGTCCCTATTGCCCAGACCGGTTCATAGGCAATAACCGCATTCAATAATTGTTGTTTGGTTATCCCGTCAAGGCCATTCTCAATGTGATCTCTTACTACATCAAGGGCCCTGCCTTCTTCCCTCTCTTCCAGGCATTCCCCAACACAGACTATTGGCATAAGCCCTGCTTCTAAGGCAGCCTTTAGCTTTTTATTAACTGTCAGGTTTGTTTCACCAAAATACTTTCTCCGCTCTGAATGCCCGATAATCACAAACCTGCAGCCTGTATCCTTTAACATTAAAGGAGAAATTTCGCCGGTATAGGCGCCCTTTGTTTGCCAGTAAACATCCTGCGCGCCAAGCATTATATTTGAATTTACGAGGATTTCGCTTACCTCCCCTAAAGCCGTAAACGGCGGACAAACCACTATATCAATAGCATCTATCTGATAACTATCTGCCTGATAAAAAGACCTCTTAAAAAGGTTAACCAGGCCAATAGCCTCATTTACTGTTTTATTCATCTTCCAGTTTCCCGCGATAATCGGCCGCCGCATTCTAAACCCCCTCATTCATTCACACCTACGAGGTGTATGTGGGTAACTATAAGTTTTTACTTGAGTTACCCACATACACCTCGTAGGTGTATGTGGGTTCTCTGTCATTTATTGTTCAGTGCTGCAATTCCGGGTAATGTCTTGCCTTCTAAATACTCCAGCGACGCGCCTCCGCCGGTAGAAACATGGGACATCTTATCGGCAAGGCCTAAAGCGGCTATGGCTGCTGCAGTATCGCCTCCGCCGATTACTGTAGTAATATCCAAATCAGCTAAAAAACAAGCGATTTGTTCCGTGCCCTTACTAAACTCTTTTATTTCAAATACACCTAACGGCCCATTCCAGAGAACTGTTTCAGCATTTGACAAGTACTTTTTAAATTCTTCAGTAGTTTGCGGCCCGATATCCAGGCCCATCCAGCCATCGGGTATCTCCCGGCCTACTATTTTTACATCTACTCCCTGCTGGAGTTTCCGGGCTACCAGGTTATCAACCGGCAAAACCAGATTAATTCCTCTTTTCTCTACCTTTTGTAAAATATCTCCGGCTACCTCAATCTTATCAGCCTCAAGCTTGGAATTACCTATTTTAAGCCCTTTAGCAGCATAAAATGTATAAGCCATACCTCCGCCGATTAAGATTGTATCTACCTTATCCAGCAAATTATCTATAACCCCTATCTTGTCCGAGACCTTTGCCCCGCCAAGGATTAATACAAACGGCCTTTGGCCGGATTTAAATATCTTCTCAAAATATTCTATTTCTTTTTCCACTAAAAACCCGGCAACTGCCGGAAGAATTTCTGCTACTGCCACAGTCGAGGCATGGGCCCGGTGACAGGCGCCAAAGGCATCATTTATAAAAACTTCCGCCCAACCAGCCAGTTCTCTGGCAAAACCAGCGTCATTATCTGTTTCTTCTTTATGGAAACGAAGATTTTCAAGAAGGACTACATCCCCTTCTTTCATATTATTAATTTTATCTTTGACTGAAGGGCCGATACAGTCGTCCAATTTTATAACCTCTTTGCCGAGTAATTCACTAAGCCTTCGGGCAACCGGGGTAAGCCTCATCCCATCAGCCACTTTACCTTTAGGTCTTCCCAGGTGGCTGATTAGAATAAGCTTCGCATTATTCTCTAAAATATACCTTATTGTCGGGAGGACTGCCTGAATCCGGGTGTCGTCTGTAATATTAAGGTCTTTGTCCAGCGGAACGTTAAAATCTACCCGCATCAAGACCTTTTTATTTTTGATATCAATATCCCGGACAGTTTTTTTATTCATTTCACTCGCAATGACGGGCGAAGCAATCGCTTCGCTCCTGCGTTAAAAACTTTTTTTTGGAACTATTTATTTTTACTTCTTAGAAATATATTCAATCAGGTCCACAATCCGGCAGGAATACCCCCACTCATTATCGTACCAGGAAAGCACCTTTACCATATCTCCGAATACAAATGTCTTATCAGCATCTACGATTGAAGAAGCAGGGTTCTTTTTAAAATCTATAGATACCAACGGCTGTTCGCAGAATTCCAAGATACCTTTTAGTTTTTCTGATGCTGCCTTTTTTAATAGGCCATTAACCTCTTCTTTGGTTGTTTCTTTCTCTGTTTGAAATACAACGTCAACTATCGAAACAGTCGGCGTAGGTACTCTTATAGCCAGCCCATCCAATTTACCTTTTAACTCGGGGATTACAAGCCCGACTGCCTTTGCCGCGCCGGTAGTAGTCGGTATCATATTAACGGCGGCTGCCCTTGCCCGCCTTAAATCAGTGTGGGGAAGGTCTAATATTTTTTGATCATTAGTATAAGAATGAATAGTGGTCATCAGCCCTTTTTTTACGCCAAAAGAGTCTTTGATTACCTTTACCACCGGGGCTATACAATTTGTGGTGCAGGAGGCATTGGAAACTATATTATCTTTTTGCGGATCATAGACCTCTTCATTAACACCTAACACTATAGTGGTCATCTCGCCTTTAGCCGGAGCTGAGACTATAACCTTTTTCGCGCCTGCCCTCAAGTGCATACCTGCTTTCTCAATATCACGAAATATACCGGTTGACTCTACAACTATATCTACCCCTAACTCTCCCCAGGGAAGCCTGGAGGGGTCTTTTTCTGAAAAAACCTTGAATTCTTTACCGTCAACTAATATACTCTGAGATTTTGCCTGAATATCATTTTTTAATATTCCAAAGTTAGAATCATATTTTAATAGATGTCCTAAGGTCTGGGCATCTGTAATATCATTTACTGCTATAAGCTCTACATCTTTCTCTCCCATTTCCAAGGCTGCCCTGAATACCAATCTCCCAATTCTTCCAAAACCATTGATCCCAACCTTTATACCCATTCTGCCTCCTTTTTACTTTATATTTAGACTGTATCGCATTTGCCTTTTACTCTATGGATAGGCGGGACATTCTTGTCCCGCTCTGTTTGATTTCACTATTATAGCTATAAGAAAGAAATTGTCAAGAAACTTATCATTCAAAAAAACCTATCATTTAAACTATCTCCGGCTTTCAATAAATGATTTACCCTGCATTTCTTTGCATAAAAGCGTAATCTGTGATGCTCTTCTATTGAAAGTAATATTATTTAGAAACTTATCTATTAAATATCCGCACTTTAAACATTTATTCTTGAAAGGACGTTTAAAGTTACTATATTTAACAGAAATTACCTTAACGCGGTTTCTTTTCAGGAGGTTAACGATTTCTTTTACGGAATATTGTTTGTGGTAAAATTCGTAGTATTCT
>JAYEPI010000128.1:0-8066 GCA_034723835.1 Candidatus Omnitrophota bacterium
TACGCCTTATCAAATAGGTTGGAAGGCATTGAGTGTTTCAATCAGCGATATAGCCAGTATGGGAGGTGAGCCGCAAGAGGCCCTGGTATCTTTGGGCCTGCCGCCTGCTTTAACCGCGAAATTTATAAGCCAGCTATATTATGGATTAAATAGAATTGCCGGTATGTTTGCCGTTGATTTGGTGGGCGGAGATATAATAAGGTCTAAAAAACTGACCATAAATGTGGCTATGACCGGCACGGTAAAGAAGGGAAATTTGCTATTACGCAGCGCGGCCCGGCCCAAAGACGCTATTTTAGTTACCGGTAAATTAGGGGAAGCTGTTTTTGGTAAACACCTTAGGTTTAAACCTCGTTTGCGTGAAGCCCAATTTTTAGTTAATAATTTCAAGATAAACAGTATGATTGATATATCTGACGGCCTTATCCAGGACCTGGGTCATATTACAAGGGACAGCAGGGCAGGGGCCATGATTTATGAAAGGGATATTCCTGTTGCGAGAAAACGAGACTTTAGGCTGGCTATACAGGATGGGGAAGATTTTGAGTTATTATTTACTATGCCGAAAGCCGAAGCCAGGAAATTGCTTTTTTCTTATAAAAAGGCCCTCAATATACCAATTAGTATGATTGGGGAGATTGTTCACAAAAAAGGTGTTTATCTGGTGGATAAGCATGGTAAGATTAAAAGGCTGAAACCGAAAGGTTGGCAACATTTTTAAAAAAATCATGTTTATATGAAAGTTATTTTGAGTAAAAAACCCGCCCAGACCAGGTCGCTGGGGAAAAAGATAGGCAAACATTTAGTTAAAGGCGATGTAATTGGCCTGGTAGGTGAATTGGGAACAGGCAAGACAGTGTTGGTCCAGGGCATAGCCGCTGGATTAGGAGTAAATGCTAAAGATCATGTTCGAAGCCCGTCTTTTATTTTGTTAAATATTTATCAAGGAAAATTACCGTTTTACCATTTTGACTTGTATAGGCTAAATAGCCCCCGGGATCTAAAAGAGATAGATTACGAAGGATATCTTTATGGTGACGGCGTGGCTGCGGTAGAGTGGGCTCAGAATATAAAAGGAGCTTTGCCGGCCGAGTATTTAAAAATAAAACTGTTTCATCATAGTCGGCAGATGAGGATTATCAAGCTGATCCCTAAGGGCAGCCGCTACAAAAAGCTAATCGATGAACTAACCACAGATGAATATCAAACCCATATTACGCAAGTATGACTTTAGGCCTAAAAAGAGATGGGGGCAGAATTTTCTGGTTAATGACAAAATCAGGGATAAAATAATCGGTATTTTAGCAATAAGGTCAGTTGATTCAGTATTAGAAATTGGCCCGGGTTTAGGAATTTTGACCGGGCAATTAACCAAATGCGCAAAGAATGTTATTGCGGTTGAAAAAGATAAGAGGTTATGTGAAGTTTTAAAAGAGCTTTTAGGCGGGCATTTGAATTTGCAAATTGTTTGTGATGATATATTAATGCTTGACCTCAGCCGGTTGATAGGTCATAATAAAAAATTAAAAGTAATTGGCAATCTCCCCTATTATATTACCAGTCCGATTATCTTTCATTTGTTTAAAGCAAGAAAAGTTATTGACACCATATTGATTACCGTTCAAAGAGAAGTAGGCCGGCGCCTGTTAGCCAAACCGGGGATAAGGGATTATAGCGCGCTGTCGGTAAACGTAAGATTTCATAGTGAACCATCATTGCACGGGATTATTAAGAAGGATGCGTTTTTTCCCCGGCCAAAGGTAGATAGCAGCATTATCAAACTAAAACTATTTGAACATCCACCGGTGCGTGTGGATAATAAAGAAAAATTTTTTGCGTTAGTAAGGGCGTCTTTTAATAAAAGAAGAAAGACAATTTTGAATTCCCTGATTGGATCGGAATATTTTAGTTTAAAAAAAGAAGGGTGGCTGGATGTCTTTAAAAAATCTCAGTTAGATCCAACAAGACGGGCAGAGACTTTTCATCTGGAAGAATTCGCCAGGCTTTTTAATAATATAAGAAGCACTTAGAAACACGAATTACTACGAATGGGTAAGGATGCACCCGGTTATCAGGGAACCAGGGAGTAGGATACCCGATTACCGGATGTATATTTATAATAATAACACGGAGGGATATCTTGGGTAGTATAGATATTAATTATGTAGCAAAGCTGGCCAGGATTAGATTGGCTGACTCTGAAAAAGAACATTTAGCTAAAGATCTTTCCAATATTTTAAATTATATTGACAAATTAAACCAATTAAATACCGAACAAGTTCCTCCTACCAGTCATATTTTAGGCCTTCAGAATGTGTTCAGAGAAGATGAGGTTTTGCCTTCTTTGAAAATAGATGAAGTCTTGGATAACGCACCGATGAAAGACGGTACGTCTTTCAAGGTTCCAAGGATTATTTAATACACAATGGGATTGAACGAATTAACCGCCCACGAGATTTTAGATAAGATAGAAAAAAAAGAAGTTTCTTGTGAAGAAGTAACCCGGGATGTCTTTAGACAAATTGAAAAGTTTGATAAAGATATAAACGCCTATGTATTTTTAGATAAACAAGAAGCACTTAAACAGGCAGATGTTTTAAAAAAAGAAAAACCAAAAAATAGCCTTTGCGGTATTCCGGTTGCCGTTAAAGATAATATCTGCGCTAAACATAAACCGACTACCTGTAGTTCAAGGATATTGAGCGGATTTAAGCCGCCTTATGATGCAAGTGTTATTGGAAAACTTAAGGCCTCCCGGGCCATTTTTGTCGGAAAAACCAATATGGATGAATTTGCCTTTGGTTCGTCCACCGAGACCTCCTGTTTTGGCCCAACTCGTAATCCCTGGAATTTAAAAACTATCCCTGGCGGTTCGAGTGGTGGTTCGGCAGCTGCGGTTAGCGCCGATGAAACTATCCTGGCAATAGGTTCAGACACAGGCGGTTCTATCAGACAGCCGGCTGCTATGTGCGGCGTAGTGGGTTTAAAGCCTACCTATGGCCGGATTTCCCGCTTTGGCCTGATTGCCTTTGCTTCCAGTCTTGATCAGATAGGCACGATTACAAAAGATGTAGAAGATGCTGCCCTGTTTTTAACTGTGATAGCCGGATATGACCACCATGATTCTACCTCGGTTAATTTAGCTGTTCCTGATTATACTAAATCATTCCAAAGAGATATCAAAGGATTAAAGATAGCGGTTCCCAGGGAATATTTTGGGCCGGGTATTGACCGGGAGGTAAAAAATTCAGTCCAGAAGGCAATTGAGGTTTTATCCGGCTTAGGGGCTGAATGTGAAGAAGTAATGCTGCCTCACACAGAATATGCCCTTAGTGTATATTATATCCTGGCTCCTGCCGAGGCTTCTTCGAATCTTGCCAGATATGATGGCATCCAGTACGGTTACCGGGCAGAGAAAAAAAATTTACTCGATACCTATTTCGATACCCGCAGGCAGGGTTTTGGACAGGAGGTCAAGAGAAGAATAATATTGGGGACTTATGCGTTAAGCAGTGGGTACTACGAAGCATATTATCTTAAAGCCCAAAAGGTTCGCACATTAATAAAGGACGATTTCGATAAGATTTTTTCGCGTTACGATTTAATTTTGACACCTACCTCGCCGACAGCTGCTTTTAATATCGGGGAAAAGATAGATGATCCTCTCAAGATGTATTTGTCAGATATACTTACTATACCGGTTAATCTGGCAGGGTTGCCGGCTATATCTGTGCCTTGCGGTTTTACTGCCTCAGGGCTGCCTGTTGGGCTTCAGATTATAGCTAAGCCGTTTAACGAAGAAGCTATTTTTAAATGTGCTTATGCGTTCGAGCAAAACACTGATCACCACTTGAAAAAACCGAAACTAATACACAGATGAGCACAGATGATGCCGAATGAAGTTTTTGTTCGGAGAGTTTCTTCGGCACCCCGAAGAGACTCTCCTTGAACCTTTACATTCGGAGAAAGATACAGATGAACACAGATGAAATGACACAGATGAACACAGATACTGTTATAAAAAACCCATTTTATAAGTTCTATATGGATAAACGCGAATTTTTAAAAAACAGGGTATTTTGCTCTTATCCGTGCTAATCTGTATCTTTTAATCTGTGATCATCTGTGATTAAGAGGTAATTATATGGTAGAGTATGAAGCGAATATCGGTTTAGAGGTGCATGTTCAGCTTTCCACGAAAAGTAAGCTTTTTTGCGGATGCAGCACCCGGTTTGGAGTTCAGCCCAATAGCCAAGCCTGTCCGGTTTGTTTGGGTTTGCCGGGGTCACTGCCTGTTTTGAACAAGCAAGCGCTTAAAAGCGCTATTAAGGTTGCCTTGGCTTTAAACTGTAACGTAGCCAATAAACTTAAGTTCGACCGCAAAAATTATTTTTACCCGGACCTGCCTAAGGGTTATCAGATTTCTCAATTTGATAAACCCCTGTCTTACGGAGGTTATCTACAAATCGACGATGAACGAAAGCGAATAGAAATTATTAGGGTCCATTTAGAAGAGGATGCCGGTAAGCTGGTGCATCCGGAATTATCTGCTAAAATGAGCCTGGTTGATTTTAACCGCGCCGGTATGCCTTTATTGGAAATTGTCAGCACTCCCCAGATATCTTCGCCCGCTGAGGCCCACCAATACCTCTCATTATTGAAATCAATTTTAGAATATCTGGAAATAAGTAATTGTAATATGGAGGAAGGAAGCCTTCGCTGCGATGCCAATGTTTCTGTTAAGCCTCAAGGCAGTTCCGGATTAGGCGTGAAGGCAGAGGTAAAAAACATGAATTCGTTTAAGGGTGTTAAGGATGCCTTAAAGTATGAATTGTCCCGGCAGCGGAAAGCATTAGCCGGGGGAGAAAGGATAATTCAAGAGACCAGATTATGGAATGAAGTAAAGGGTATTACCGAGCCTATGCGCAGCAAAGAGGAGGCTCATGATTACCGGTATTTTCCCGAGCCGGATTTAGTGCCGTTTGTAATTGCGCCAGCCGAGATTGAAACAATAAATAAAGAGATACCCGAGCTTCCCAATGTCAAAAAGGAACGTTTTAAAAAAGATTATCTTCTTTCAGAATATGATGCCGGAGTGTTGACCTCCGGCAAATTCCTGGCAGATTATTTTGAACAGTGCGTTAAATTGCATGATAAGCCCAAACAGATTAGTAACTGGATTACGGGCGAGGTGCTGGCTCAGTTAAATTTAAGGCATCTGGAAATAGAAAAACTGGGACTTTCACCTTCTCATTTAGCCGAATTGATTAAAATGGCAGATAAAGGAGACATTAGCATTAAAACAGCTAAACAGATATTGCCGGAGTTAATTGATAATAATATTTCCGCCGGCGAAATAGTAAAGGCCAGGGGCTTAATTCAGCTGTCGGATAAGGATAAATTAACTGAAATAATAGATGAGGCGATAAAGGTTAACCCGGCTTCGGTTGGGGATTATCGAAAAGGTAAGATAAGTGCCCTGGGATTTTTAGTGGGCCAGGTGATGAAGCAAACAAAAGGCAAAGCCAATCCCCGGATGGTAAATGAGATATTGAAAGAACGGCTTGAAGAATAGGCTAAACTGCTAAATTGTTAACCTGTTAAGCTGCAAGAAGTTAGCAATATAGCAATCAGACTGTGTCGTAATAGCAGCACTCTATGGATAGCCGGGGTTTTCTAACCCCGGCCCGTGTTGCGGCGGGACTAGAAAGTCCCGCCTATCCGGGGAAAAAGCGGATTATGACACAGTCTGAATTTAACAATATAACAATTTGGCAAGGAGGTATTAATGATTAGAAAGAGAATAGTTATCTATATAGCGGTATTTATTTTTATTATAGGCCTTAGCCGGCCGGCAATAACTGCCGAAGAAAAGGAGTCAATCTATAAGCAACTTCCGCTTTTTGCCGATACCATAAGTATAGTTCAAACAGATTATGTGGAAGAAGTAAACTCCAAAGATTTGATATATGGCGCGCTTCAGGGCATGCTTTCTTCCTTAGATAAACACAGCCAATTTATGGATCCCGATACTTACAGAGAGATGAAGGTTGAAACTAAAGGTGAATTCGGAGGGCTGGGCATTGTTATTACCATTAAAGATAGTCTGTTAACTATTATTTCTCCTATCGAGGATACCCCGGCTTATAAGGCAGGCGTGAAATCCGGAGATAAAATTATTAAAATTGATGGTGACTCGACAAAGGACTTTACACTGCTGGAAGCAGTTAAGAAAATGCGGGGAAAGCCGGGAACAAACTGTACGTTAAGTATTTTAAGAGAGTCTGAGCAGAAATTACTGGAGTTTCCGATTACCCGGGATATAATAAAAATAAAAAGCGTGAAAGAGGCCAAATTAATTGACGGGAAAACAGGTTATATTAAACTTATTGAATTTCAACAGAAAACTCCTCAGGACATTGAAAAGGCGCTGAAGGGTTTAGAGAAAGAAGGCATGAATGGCTTAATTTTAGATTTAAGAAATAATCCCGGCGGGCTTTTAGACGCGGCGGTTAAGGTAGCGGATAAGTTTATTCCTGCCGGTAAGTTGATTGTTTCTACCCGCGGCCGAAGAGACGAACAGAATATGAAATTTAAGGCTACTACCCGGGCTACCCATACTCGACACCCTTTAGTTATTATGGTAAATGAAGGCAGTGCCAGTGCTTCTGAAATTGTAGCTGGTGCGGTTCAGGATCATAAACGGGGCTTTCTGTTGGGTACGAAAACATTTGGTAAAGGCTCGGTTCAAACAGTAATTCCTTTAAGTGACGGTTCGGCGCTGAGATTGACTACTGCGAAGTATTTTACTCCCAGTGGAGAGTGTATCCACGATATTGGTATTACTCCTGATGTGGTTGTAGAACTAAAGGCTGAAAAAAAAGAAAAAGCAGATGAGTCAGCAGCCATAGAAGATATAGGCCGGGAAATGGCCGGATTTACTGAAAGTAAGGGATTGGCCGATGATGAACAGTTACTGCGGGCAATTGAGCTGATTAAAAGCATGTAAACGGCCTTGTTAAATACAGACGAACTTACACAGATGATCACAGATAAAAACAGACAGATGATCACAGATGATATTGTGAAAAAACCAGATTACAATTTTAGCATGGATAAATCAAATTTTAAAAAACAGGGCATTTTAATTTTATCTGTGCCCATCTGTATCTTTTAATCTGTGATCATCTGTGTATAGAAAACAATAGACGATGTTAGTATTGGGAATAGATACTTCCTGTGATGAGACAGCTGCTTCAATAGTAGAAAGCGGCCGGAAAGTTCTTTCTAATATTGTTTTTTCCAGCCTTAAGCTGCACAAAAGATTTGGAGGGATTGTCCCTGAAATAGCCTGCCGGGCTCATGTCGAATCAATAATTTATGTTGTCAAGCAGGCCTTAGACGAGGCTAAGGTTACCCTTAAAAACATTGATTTAATTGCAGTTACTTACGGGCCGGGTTTAGTCGGGGCATTACTGGTTGGAATTTCCGTTGCTAAGAGCTTTTGCCTTGCTTATAATATTCAGCTTGTTGGAGTAAATCATTTAGAAGCTCACTTAGATATTAATTTTATCAACAGCAAAATACCTCATTCTCCGTTTATCGGTTTAGTGGTTTCCGGCGGACATACCAGTTTAATCTATGGCAACAACGGAAGATATAGGCTTTTAGGCCGGACACGTGATGATGCTGCCGGTGAGGCATTTGACAAAGTGGCTAAAATATTGGGCCTTGGTTATCCCGGGGGCCCGCTTATCGAGCGCCTGTCAAGGGATGGCGACCCGGCAAGGATAAAATTCCCCCGTTGTTTTTTAAAAAAGGATTCGCTGGATTTTAGTTTTAGTGGAATAAAGACAGCTGTGTTATACTATGTAAGAGATCATTTAGATCCTAGATCCAAGATAATAAACTCTGGTAAAAAATTAAAAGGCCAATATCTAAGATTTAGCATTCAGAACCAAGAAGCCAGGATCAACAATCTAGGATCTAGAATCCAGTATCTAGGATCTAATATTGCAGATATTGCTGCCAGTCATGGCGCAGGACATTTCGAAGGTAATTCCAAG
>JAYEPI010000129.1:0-7934 GCA_034723835.1 Candidatus Omnitrophota bacterium
TTTAATCATTCTTAAATCTTCAATGAGATTGGATGTTGCAATTAGCTTTACCGGCGAAAGCTCGGTTTTTAGTTTTTTGTATCCGGCGTAGCTTAGGGAACCGGCCTCAAACCCCAGGCGTTTTAACTTCAACTTATTGAAAATCTTTTTTAGCGGGCTATATATCGGGCCGCGTTCAATTCTGACATTGAAGTTTTTTGCTTCCTTCAGGCAGGTTTGGCCAAATCTGGGGTCAGTAAGTAAATAATTCACGTCAGGGGTAATAAGCGCCCAGGCATCTACTGTTTTGGTAAGACTACTGAGATAACAGGCATTAACGGACTTTGTTATTAGCAGGCCATCCAATTTTTGTTGTTTTAACCGGCCATAAAGCGCTGTAAACTTTGCTTTCATCCTTTCCCTTCCGCCTCTTCAATTAACATTACCGGGATACCATCACGAATAGGATATTTTTTCCCGCATTGAAGGCATACTATTTTTCCGGCTTCTAACTTAACCTTTCCCTTACAGGCCGGACAAGCGAGTATATCTAAGAGTTCTTTATCAATCATATTAACACCTCCTAGTTACGAATTATCATGAATATTGATAGGTGATAGCTCATAGCTGATAGGTCATAGGGACGTTAGATATCGTTGCTCTGGATCCTGCGGTCAAGCCGCAGGATGACGTTTGTGACTTTGTGTCCTTGTGTCCTTGTGACCTTGTGACTTTGTGTCCTTGTGACCTTGTGACTTTGTGTCCTTGTGACTTTGTGTCCTTGTGTCCTTGTGACCTTGTGACTTTGTGTCCTTGTGACTTTGTGTCCTTGTGTCCTTGTGACTTTGTGTCCTTGTGACCTTGTGTCCTTGTGTCCTTTTAACTTTTTAACGGCTTGCCTATCAGGTAACTTATGCTGCCGAATACACTTGAGATTAAAAGCATTACCAGCCAGAGCACGGAAATAGCCAGTGCTTTTTCCGGTTGAATAATTCCGCTGAAGAAATAAATGTATGCCCCTTCGCGTATGCCCAGCCCGTTTAAGGATGGAAGAATACTGCTTGTCGCGCAAATGACCGGTACTAACAGTAAAAACACCCTTAACGGTATAGACAACGAAAGGCTTTTGGCCAGAAGATAATTAGTTATTACAGTTATCAGCTGGGCAGCCAATGAAAGAAGCATGGCTTGAAAAAACACCTTTTTCTTCTTCTTGTAATTATTTAAAATAGCAGTCAGTCTTTGGGCATAGGAATTAAACTTTAAGAAATGGAATCTCTTCAGAATAGAGCTGATCTTTTTACCTGCTGACCGGTTTGTCAAAACAAAAATAACGGTTGTTACCGCTAGCAGCATTATTAAAACCAGCCATTTTACCGCTGCATTTACGACATATTTTCCGGCAAATAAAAAAGCCGCGCTGGCGAGCAAAGTAAATGTTAACGCCCCGACCAAACGGTCCGTAATTATGGCGCTGAACGGTTCTAAGTAGCCGAGGGATTTTTTAGAGATATAATGGGCTTTTACTATGTCCCCTCCCGCAGAGGTGGGAAGAAAATTATTAAAGAATATTCCAATAAGATTTAACTTAAATACTCCCGCTAAAGAAAGATTTATGTCCTGGACGCCGAGAATGACCTTTAATCTGAGGGAACTTATCAGGAGGCAGAATAATTGCATCAGGAAGGCGGCGGCAAACAGTTCCAGCCGGATTGTTCTCAGGACATTTAGGGTTGGCCCTATCCTGTCCCGCATATACCACAATAAAAAAAATAAAGCCCCAAGGCTTATTATTAGTCTGATAATAAAATAAAATTTTGTCTTCACCGTATATCTAATCGTTCATAGGCCTGTCTACCAGCAATGGCTCAACGGTCTTTTTACTGCCGCTGATCTTCGTTATATCCTTGTCTATTTTTGCAAATTCTTTATAAGCCAGGTTATAAGATCCTACCGTGACACTTAAATTTTTCCCCATTCTTTTCATAACTTCGTCGTAGGACATAAGGTGCCTTCCCAGGTCTTTTACCTTTTTAATGACATCCTTGACCGATTCCTCAATCTTTAAGGCGTGCAGGGCCTGCAGGATTGTCTGCAGGTAGGCCAGGAATGTTGTTGGCGAAGTGATTATTACATGTTTGGAATAGGCATATTCAATCAGATTAACCGAACTGGCATCTAAGGTTCCGACTTTAGAAGAAAGCAGGCTGTAGAAAATGCCTTCGGCAGGGATAAACATAATCGCAAAATCTGTCGTTCCCTCCTGAGGCTTAATATACCTGCTTGTTTCGTTAATCCTTAATTTCAGGTCATTTCTGAAATCCCTTTCCAATTCTGCGGTTTTTTCTGCGGTTTTTTCATTGTACAATCTTTCATATTTTTCCAGCGAGAACTTGGCGTCAACCGGTATTTTTTTATCCTTGACAAATACAACCGCATCAACAATAGAATTATCGCTGAAGTTGTACTGCATCTTATATTGGCCCGGCGCAAAGGTATTATCAAGAATCGTTTCTAGAAAATATTCCCCGAATAATCCTCTTTGTTTCGGGCTTTTCAGTATATTCTCAAGGCTTTTTAATTGTGAGGCGTAATCCACTATCCGTTTATTTGTGGATTCCAGATTAACGAGTTTTTCGGTTACGTCTTTTACTATTGAAACGCTTTGGCTGAATTGCTGGCGCAGGGACTGATTTGTTTCCGCTAATCTATCGGCAAGAGATTTTGAAAGATTTTCAATCTGGTTCTGAAGCAGCAGCAGGCTCTTATCCTGCTGTTTGTCTTTAGACATTTTTTTAAACGTAAAATAAACAAAAAATAAACCGAACGCGACCAGGACAATTAAAAAGCTAATCAATATCGACAACACAACCATAGTGCCTACTTTGTCCTTTCTATATATTTCATCCGCAATTCATAAAGCAGATTTTCCAAAAGCGCTGTCTCATCTTTTTCTAAATTGCCTTTGGTCTTATCCTTTAACATAACTATAAGGTTAATAGTTTGTTTGGCCTGGGTAAGGTCCTGTTCTTTTTTCTTGGTTAAAGGATTGGTAATTTCGCCTAAATGTATAAGCACCTGCATGCCTAAAGAAGTAATAAACATACCAAAGTTCATTTCTTGCGGCGGCTGAGCGTTTTCCCGGCCTTTCTCCTTTTCTTTGTCTACGGACTCTTTCCATGTATTGTCTACTTTCTTTTTGTTTTCTTCAATCATTGGACTCTCCTCGTAATCAGGTTCTTTCCGTTCTTCTGTTCTTGCGTCAAATTTAAGAAAGAACCCTTTTTATTTTTCTCAATACCTTTTCAGCTGCCTGCCGGCCTTTTTCTATACATTCTCCGGCTTTCTCAAAGGCCATCTGATCAATCTCTCCCAAATCCGGCTTGATGATTATTTCGGCATCCATTGATTGATAGTCGGATAATGCCTGGCCCTGAATCTGATAGGACTGCATCATCACCTGAAAGATATTGCCGGGCAATGAGTTCTTAACGCAAAAACCAACGTCAGAAGCAATAATAAAGTCCGCGCCCAGTTCTCTCGCTATCGCCACGGGAACGGTATTTTTAATTCCGCCGTCAACTATTGATCTGCCTTTGATTTTAACCGGCTCATAGATAACCGGTATGGAGCAACTGGCTGTGATCACCTCATTTAAATCTCCGGATTTATAAATTACCGTTTGTCCATTGGCAATGTCGGTAGCCACCACGGCTAACGGAATTTTAAGGTCCTGGAAACCTCTCCCTTCAAGAATCCTGTCGATCAACATTTTCAGTTTTTTCCCGCGGTTAAAACCCAATCTTGGAATAGCAACATCAATAATATCACGGAACGAAATCTCCAGAGCAAACTTTTTGGCTTTTTCGATATTCATATTTAGCGAATACATGGCACCAATGATACTTCCTATACTGGTCCCTATAATCAGGTCAAAATGCATACCCTCTCTATGTAATACCTCAAGCACGCCGATATGAGCTATTCCCCGGGCAGATCCCCCGCCTAAAACTAAAGTAACTTTATTTGGTTTGCGTTTGAAAAGAGACATTTTAGTATGAATGCTGATAGCTGATAGGTGATAGCTAGCGTTAAATATCGTCATTTACCTATGACCTATCACCTATGAGCTAACAGCTATCGGCTATGACCTAATTCATGCATATCCGTGTAGTTACGTGATAACTATCCCCGCATATCCAACCACCTGTTGGTAGTCGCCGTTTACTTCGCCGCTGGTCTGATATTTTACCAGCCGGCCGCTTTTCGCCCCTAATTTTTTACAACCGGCAAGCATTGTCACCGTTGCTGCGCATCCGCACATACTAATTCCCAGGGTATAAACCTTTTTTAACAGCATATCCTCGTCTAATTGGAGAACGGCATTTATGACCTGGGTGTCTTTTTTTTCGGCAGATTCCTGCGGCTCATAATGAGTCATATCACTGGAGGCTAAAATGATGCTATTTTTTTTGAGGGCAATAATGGCTCTGGCTATTTCTAAGCCTGTTTTCTTAAGTATCCTGCTGTCTTGCTCAGTAATTGCTATCGGCACTATCTTGACATCAGGTTGGAAATATTGAAGAAACGGAAGCTGAACTTCGATGGAATGCTCGCGGGTATGGGCCTGATGGTCTTCGAAAAGGCAGCTCGAATTTTCTAAGATCTTTTCAGCAAGAGAAGTGTCTATCTCTACATCCCCTAAAGGTGTTTTCCATTTACCCTTGGTCATAATGGCGCAGGATTTTCCCTGGCCGGTGTGATTCGGCCCTAAAATAACGAAGCTGTCCCGGGGTTTTAGTCGTGAAATAACAGCTCCGGCAACCGGCCCGGAATATATATACCCGGCATGAGGCAGGAGGGCGCCGGTTGCGTCCAGTCTTTTCGCATTTTTTTCAACATATTTTTCTATTTCTTTTGTTAAGCTAACCCGCGAATTAGGATAAAACCGACCGGCGACAGCCGGATATCTAATCATTTCTGGTTACATCCCCACCAGTTTGGAAAAATGCTGCTCAGCTAATTTGTGTTTTGGGTCAAGCTCCAGCGCTTTTTCGAAAAACTCCCTGGCTTCCTTGAGCATACTTTTAGCTTCGTAGACTATGCCCAGATTATAAAAAATCTCTGCATCTTCAGGGTTTTGCTTTACGGCCTTTTTAAATTCAACTATTGCCTGGTCGTATTTCTCGTTTAAAAAGAGAAATTGGCCAATTTCAAAATGCGATTTTTCCGTCATCAGATGCTTTTTCTTTTACTTTTTGAACTCCTGGCCTTTTTTCTTTTACGTTCACTGGGTTTTTCATAATGCTTGCGGTCCCTGAGCTGCCTTAAGATCCCTTCCCGCTCCATCTTTCGTTTAAACCTTCTTAACGCCCTTTCTAACGGCTCATTTTGTTTTATTGTTACTTTCGGCACTTAGTTCCAGCCCCCTTTCATATATGCGATAGATATTATAACTGTTTTTACTACTTTGTCAAGATGTCTTACAATTGTCCGGTCAAGCCGGACAATGACATTATTTTTCCTTTGTCATTCTGCGGCCCTCCGGCCAAGCTTTTGTCCTTGTGACTTTGTGTATATCTAAATTAATTTAACTTATAAGATATCTGGATATTGAAACGAAGAAAGACCTGCTGAAGGCCATTGGGAAAGGGCGAAAAAGGAGATGCCCTTTTTACTGCCCAGGAGGCACTGCGATCCAATGTCTGATATCCGGAAGAATCTTCAATATCGACCTGTTTAAGTTCTCCGTTATGACGGAGTGTAAAAGACAGATAGGCTGTGCCCTCAATGAATTCTTTTTTAGCGACATAAGGATAAACGATCATTCGCCGTATTTTTTCCCTGATAGTGCGGTAATAATCAATAAATATTGGTATTTCTTCGGGGCTAAGGTCTTTAAATTCGGTTATTTTTTCTTCCTCTTTGACTTCCCGGGGTGATTGTTTTTTTTCAAGCCTTGTTTTTTCTGTTTTATTTTTTATAATATCGCTATAATATTTTTTGCAGGTGCGGGTAGGCGGTACCTGTTGGAGATCAGCTTCTTCGGTAGAGGTCTTTAGGGAATTTTTAAGAGGGGTTACCTCTATTTTCTGCTCCTTAACCTGCCAGTGGGTAATCTCTAACTGTTTTGTCTTGTCTTTTGAGTCTTTTTGGCCGGGGTTGAATTGCGCGCTGGAAACAACATAGCCCGCATGAAGGGCCAGCGATACCAGCAAGGCTATTTTAAAATATCTATCGTCTTTACTGAATTTCATTTTATTACTTCTTTCTTTAACGGGTATCTACCGCAGCTAAACCTTTCACCTTCCGGGCAATAGCCAAGACTTACGCACTTTGGGCCTGAGTTGGAAAATATCTCAGGAAGGCGCGCCCGGCATATTTTAAGCATCTGGTTGGCCAGTTCCCTGATCTCCCATTGGGCCCTTGCGCAGCATCTTTGCCTGAAAAAATGCAGCAGTTCCCGGCAATTCATTGTAATAACTATTTTTGTTTCAGCTGCCTGAGGAAGTATAAATCTTGCGTCCTGATTCACCTTTTCACCGGCCTTACCTTTTTGTTCAAATCTTTTTATTATCCGGTTATGGGCAGATTGTATTTGTTCCATAACTTTTACAAATTCGGTCCGTAAGATTTTATCCTGTTTAATAGAGGCCGGCATAATATAATTAAAGTTCATAGCTCTCACATATCGCTGGCTTTGCTGCGAAAAAGATGCGATTCTGTGCCTGACTAACTGGTGGGTAAGCGCCCGCGATACCCCTTCAACAGCAAAACTGAATTTTACATGCTCAAGCGGGCTCTCATGCCCGGATTCAACTATTTTTTTGATAAAATTTCCCCGTTTTTTCCGGCTCTGCCCGGAATTTTTAAATATATCTCCGGCAAATTCAGCGGAATAACACTGCCGACAGGCCGCATAAATTATTGATAAAGCAGGTTCGGTTATCTCTAATAGCTTTATATTCAGTTTAGTTTGCGGCACTCTTCCGTTTCCTTCCTTAGTTCTTTAGCTAATGCTGTCAAATTCTTCAGCGCGGCAGTAGTTTCCTGCCAAGCCCTTGTTTTAAGGCCGCAATCCGGATTTATCCAGAAATTCTCCGGCGGAAAAGCCCGCAAGGCCCCTTCGATGATTTTTCTCATATCGCTAATATCCGGGGTAGCCGAAGAATGGATATCCCATACACCCAGGCCTATCTGTCTGTCAAAATTCATATCTTTGAAATACTTCATAATATCGCCTTTACTGCGGGAAGCCTCAATGGTAATCACATCAAAGTCCATTTGACTAATATAACCCAGTATTTCGCCGAATTCTGAATAACACATATGGGTATGTATCTGGGTTTGAGGCCGGCATTTAGAAAGCAGGCGAAAGGATTTTGTTGCCCAGTCAAAGTATTGCTTCCAATTGCTTTTTTTGATCGGCGCGATTTCTCTGAATGCCGGTTCATCGACCTGGATTATTTTTATCCCGTTTTTTTCGTAGTCTTTTATTTCATCCTGCAGGCACAGGCCTATCTGATAGGCAACTTCCCAAACAGGGATGTCTTCTCTTAAAAAACTCCAGGCTACAATAGTAACCGGCCCGGTTAACATGCCCTTAACTGGTTTTTTAGTCAGGCTCTGGGCAAAATTGATATCCCTGAGGGTTAAAGGGTAAGGCCGGGAAATGTCGCCATAGATTATCGGGGGCCTGTAACCCCTTGTCCCGTAAGAGATAATCCATCCGTTTTTAGTGGTAACAATTCCGTCTAATTTTTGGGCGAAAAATTCTACCATATCGGTTCGCTCAAACTCCCCATGAACCAGTACGTCAAGGCCGATGCCTTCCTGGAATTTAATCAGTTCACCGATCTTTTCCTTGATAAAGGCCTCATATTCCTGCCGGGATGTTTTACCAGACTTAAGCCCTGCCCTTTTTAGCCTGATCTCCCGGGTCTGAGGAAAACTGC
>JAYEPI010000130.1:0-4852 GCA_034723835.1 Candidatus Omnitrophota bacterium
GGCAGCAAAATCCATATTTGTGCCCGGTTCGAATTCCAGGATAACTACAGTATTGCCTTCTTTGGATATGGAAAGGATATTTTTAAGATGGGTAACCGTTCCTACGGCCTCTTCAACCGGTTTGGCAATGCGTTTCTCAATTTCAGAGGCCGGAATTCCACCGCGCACATCAATATTAATGGTGATATCCCCAAAACTGGTGTTGGGCATCATCTCTACCGGTAGCAGCCTGAAGGCAATCATGCCGATTAAGCCTATGCCGATAAATAACATTGATATTGCGGTTGGTCTTCTTACTGATAGCTGGGGTAAGTTCATTTTATTAATTCATACCACCGCCCCGGGCCGAGCGGGCCGCGGGCATGGAGAAGTTTTTTGTCTAATAGTTGTTTTAGGTCGCGTGCTGCCGTAGGGATAGAGATGTTAAATATCCGGGCGTATTGTTTACGGGTTATTTTTTTACTTGTTTTCAGTCTTTCTAAGATTTCCGTCTGCCGCGGGTTTAATTCTTCAGCTTTGGCCTCAACCATGGGCTGGAGCAGGAGTTTTTCCGGAGCTTTCTCTTCAAGCTTTTTTTCAGCTTCAGCCTCGGCGATCCCGGTTTTTTCTTCGGTTAGCGGTAGTTTTATTTTTTCAGTCACCGTTAAATACAGGGCAGGGATTACCACCAGAGTTAAGAAAGTGGCCGAGATTAACCCTCCGATTACCGTCAGGGCCAGGGGCGCGCGTAATTCCGCGCCTTCACCAATGCCTAAAGCTAAAGGGGTAAGGCCTAAGACGGTTGTGAGCGAGGTCATCAGTATTGGCCTGAGCCGGGTCTTACTGGCGAGGACCACGGCTTGTTTTGGCGCGTATCCGTGTTTTCTCAGCCGGTTGATGGAATCAACCAAGACAATTCCGTTATTGACCACAATCCCGCCGAGCATAATTATACCTAAATAGGCAACTACGCTGAGGGGGGTGCGGGTAATAAAAAGAATGAGGCTTACTCCGATAAGAGAAAGAGGAACGGTAAACATTATAATAAACGGCTGCCAGAGGGACTCAAATTCCGCAGCCATAATCATATAAACCAAAATAAAGGCTAGAATTAAAGCAAATGCCAGGCTCTGAAAGGACTCTGACATCTTTTGTTGTTCTCCGGTAAAGCGAAGAGAATAATCTTTTTTAAAGAAAGGGGTGCTTTCTCTTATCGAGTTTAATATTACATTGATCTGTTTTATTATCTCACCTAAAGGACGGTTAAATATATTAGTAGTAACCAATATCGTCCTTTGCTGGTTGGTCCGCCTGATTTCGGTAGGACCGGTGCCCTTGGTTAAATAGGCAACTTCTGAAAGGGGTATATTCATAGCTAAGGGTGAATGAATAAGCAGCCTTCTTAAGGTGTTTAAGTTGCTGCGGTCCTCGGGCCGCAGGCGGACACGAATATCTATTTCTTCTCCGCCTTTTTCCTTAAACTTTGTAGCTACGTAACCTTTAAGCGCAATCTGGGCAGTGAGGGCAATGTCCCGCACCGAAAGCCCATAAAGTGAAGCCCTGTCTTTGATGATGCGAAGCTTTGTTTCCGGACTGGACGGGACAAGACTGCTTTTGATTCCGTACACTCCGGGTATTTTTTTTAACTGCGTTTGAATTGACGCAGAGATATTTGCCAGGCGTTCGAGGTTCGGGCCGTTGATTTCTATGGCAACCGGAGCCGCCTCTTCTAAGGTGGTGCTCAAAGAAGATTCTTGAACAACATATTCGATTTGCGCGCCTTCGATGTTTTGCTTTTGAAGGCTGGCTTTAAGATATTGAACTACTTCTTCGGTCGAACGGCGGATGCCTTTCTTAGGAGATAGTTTTTTTAGGTTAATCATAATTTGGGCCTGGTGCGAGCCCATGGTTTGCAGTGTTGTTTCTGCGGAAGTTTTTTCTTCACTGGAGCCGATATTTATAGTTACATCTTTGGTTTCTTCAACCCCGAGAAGTAATTGCTCAATCTTGCCCGCCACTTCATCGGTAACCTCTAACCGGGTTCCCGGGGCCAGGTTAAGTTTGATGATAAATTGGCGCTGGTCAATGCTGGGCAGAAATTGGCGTTCTTGTTTAAGCAAAATCCCCAGGCTTATTAAAAAGATTAAGAGAATTGATGCGATAATTGCCAGCTTATAAGAAAGCAGGCCGGAGATGAATTTACCGTAACCCTCAATCCATTTATTGAACCGTCGGGTAATGCCATTTTCTTTATTTGGTTTATTTTTTACCTGGTGCCGGAACCGGCGGCCGAGAGAAGTTAGCACCGGGACTAAAGAAATAGCTATAACTATGGAGGTTAACAGGGAGAAGGTTATCGTCATTGAAAGCTGTTTAAAGATTTGTCCGGCAATTCCGGTTACAAAGGCAAAGGGCAGAAATACCGCCACGGTAGTCAAGGTTGAACCGACAATCGGACCGCTCATTTCTCTTGCCCCATCAATACAAGCCTGGGATAGTCCCTTTTGCCCGCCGGTCTCACCGGACATTTGGCGGTGCCGGAAGATATTTTCAATTACCACAACGGCATTATCAACAAGCATTCCCACGCCCAGGGCCAGGCCCCCTAAAGACATCATGTTGATATTTATTTTGCCAAAATACATCAGACAGAAGGTAGCCATTATTGAGATAGGCATCGAGACAGTGATTACTATTGAGGAACGCAGTTCGCGCAGGAAGAATAGAAGCACAAAAAAGGCCAGTATCCCTCCCTGGATTGCCGCGTCACGCACATTAGCGATTGCCTCGTGGATAAATTGAGATTGGTCATAGGTTATTTCGATCTTGATACTCGCAGGCAGTTTCTCCGAGAGCAGTTTTTGAATCTGTTTTCTCACTTTCTTGACCACATTTACGGTATTGGTACCGGACTGTTTTCTGATTGTTAGAGAAACGCTGTCTTTTCCGTTATAACGCGAGATGCTCGTTTTTTCTTTTACCGTATCGTGGATCCGGGCAATATCTTTAAGATACACCAGGCGCCGGCCCTCTTTTTCCTTTTCTTTTTTTTCTTTAGCTGTCTCGGCTTCCTCTTCCGGCAGGTCAAGCGCGGTGGGCGTTTCCCGGATCTCACTAATTTTTTGATACTCGCCCATTGTCCGGATCAGGTATTCGTAAAAACTCTCTTTTATTGTCCCGGCCGGATAGTTAAGGTTGCTTTTTTTCAAACTGTCCACGATAGAGATGATCGAGATTTGCGATGCGCGCAGCCGGGCCTGGTCGATTTCGACCACGATTTCCCGTTCGTCCCCGCCGCTGATGGTTGCCGAGGCCACGCCCTCGACCTTTTCAATTGCCTCCTTGATATATTTTCGGCAGGCTTGGCGCAGTTCCAAAGACGGCATCGGCCCGGTTACAGCTAAGTTCATAATCGGCAGGTCAAAAGGGTTGTATTTCATTACGGTTGGCTCCTCTGCCTCACGGGGAAGCCTTTCTTTAATCAAGTCGATTTTTTCACGCACATTTAACGCGGCAAAATCCATATTCGTTCCCCAGTTGAATTCAGCCATCACCAGGGATATGCCTTCTTTGGAGATTGAGCTAATCCTTTTGACATTATTGACCGTGCCGATTGACTCTTCGATAATCTTGGTAATCAGGCTTTCTATTTCTTCCGGGGCAGCATTTTCATAAGAGGTAACCACTGTAATTTGAGGGTAGGTAATTGAAGGGAAAAGTTCCTGAGGAAGTTTGCTCCAGGAGATGAATCCTAAAAGCAGGATGCCGGTAAAGATCATTATTATTGTAACGGGCCTGTTTACAGAAAGTTTGGGTATGGCCATGTTAGTCGTCCAGTCGGCCAGTCTGCCAGTTGTCCTGACTGGTTGACCGGCTGAGAGTTAAAACAAAAAAAGGGTTACCGCATCGTTATCGATGTTTGGTTACCCCGGGAGATATTTGGTATCAATTATTATATGGTTATTGGTTTTTATCTAAAATGGTAATTACGCGCGCGAAGCTTTGATCCCCCTTTTGTTCATACCACATATCTACTTTATTGCCAATTTTGATCGCTGTAGGCCCGAACTCCATCAGTTGTTCATCGATGATCTGTATTACCTTGGTGTCTGGGGGGACAATTACAACAAGACTCTGCCTTTCGCCTTTTGTCTTATACTCTATTTCCAGAGTAGGGATAGGCGCCTTTAGGGCTAAATTAAAGGATACCACCTTTCCTCCTATCTTACGGAGATTCAGCTCAGGCTGCTTCAGGGCATGAAAAAGGGAAAGCTTGGCAAGTTTAAGCGTTATAGGTTCTTCTTTTACTTCTACCGCAGCAGTAGAAGGAACCTTAACCCCTTGTTTAACCTCTTCTACACTTTCAAGATGGACTACTTCAAAAATTTTATATCTAAATACGGTCTTTCTATTACCGAGGTATCTGCCTCTGGAATCGCGAATGTATTCAGTAGACCTAAGTTCCTTTTGTTGAGGTAATTCAATGCCGGTCAGGATAATTTCCTTATTTTGCAGATCCTTACGCGGCTTTATTTCCTTTTCAACAATTTCACCGATCAAAGAAAAGTTTCCCTGTTTGGTGATTAATATCAAAAGCTCTCGTGTGCCGATTTTCTCAATAGAAACCGTTCCCTTAATCCGGGAAAGCGGAATCAATTCCTGCTTTGGCTGTTGAGCAAAGGCAGGGTAATAGAAACAGTAAGAAAGGAGAAAAATAAAAAAAAGGATTTTTCTCCCGCTTGTTGATAGTTTTTTCATCATGGCTCAAGTATACAATTCTTTTCTTTTGTTGTCAAGCATAAATTACTTTACACATACTGCATTTAACCCTACCCAAGAAGAAGGAGGCAATGCCTCCTTCTTCTTAAGATGG
>JAYEPI010000130.1:4862-7824 GCA_034723835.1 Candidatus Omnitrophota bacterium
CGTGAAAAAGATGAGTGGCTTTTTCCAAAACCCGGTTATTACCAGGTGACGATAGGGGGATCGATACCGATAGGGGGAGGGTTGCCAGTGGGGCCCCCGTCGCTGCCCATAGGGACAATGACCTTGTCTTCATAATAACCTAACCGCAATGCAATACCATTCCATATACCGTAAGTAGTCTCAATCGTTGAAGTGTATGTCTCCCAGCCGTTACTACCTAATTGTGTGCCATTTCCCACACATTCTTCTTCAGGTGAAAAGGCATTAATCAGACTACCTACCGCGTTATACTCGTAGACCGTCACTGTGTGCTGGTCTGCTATAGCTGGATTGCCGCTTGGGTCATAGTTTGTCTTATCTTCGCCATGGCTATCACTGGTAATAGTTTTTAACCGCGCTACGCCAAGGATAACGTCATACTCATAGGTGGTTGTGCTTTCTGAGGAACCAGTCACGGTCTCTTTTGTGTCATCAATATAGGAATATTGTATGGTCTTTGAACTGACAACCTGTGCTTCACCTTGAATGAGCTCATAAGTCTGGTCGGCGTTGCTATCATAAAAGCCGCCTCTAATCTCATTCCCGTCTTCATCCAGCGTGTCCGCGCCATAACCTTTGGTATAACTCGTTCCGTCTGCCTCGGTTAGCATCCCTTTTTCATTGTACACGTAATCAGTCGTTCTCTGGGACCAGCTTTCTGAACCATCATCATGCACGCTATGTGTTTCAGAATACGAATTCGCAAGCACGGGTTTATTGTTGATAGTCTCATAGGTTAGGGTTGTCACCACAGCGTAGTCGGCACCTTGACCATCCACTCCATTAGTCGTTATTGTTCCGCCTTGATCAATAAGTATACCATTTTCATAGGTATACCAGATTTCGGTGTGAGAAGTACTTTCTAACGGCTCTAAAGCATAGGCCGATCCTAAGAAAGTCATACCCAATAACAAACCCAGTGTGAGTAAAATCAAAACTGTCTTTTTCATCTTTTTCACCTCCTTTCTAAATAACGTTTTTTGTTTTAATTTTTTGTTATTCATTCTCTCCCCTCCTTCTTCAATATTTAATCCTGATATGTAATCCCTATTTCGTTCCTACTTGATAATTTTTAGTCTCCTCAGATTCCGTCTCTTTTGCTTCTCCGAGGTATTCTTCATAATCTATCTCAATTATACTGTCATATTCCATCCAGCCCTGGTCAGTAAGTTCATAGCCCGAGCCGGTGCCTGATCCCTGGGCATCGATTAAATTTCCATTTCCTGCATAGCTATAAACAGTAATGATATCTTTAGTGTGTTTTTGGTGATTACCTTGTAAGTCAACAGTTGAGGCGTAGGTAACCTCTGTATGCTCTAACGCATTGAGAACACGCGGGAGGTTATTTTTCAGTCCATTGGTATAGGCGGTTGTGGAGGTTTCGGTATACAATAGATCAAAGCTTTGGGAGTTATAATAAGAGACAGTAGAGTCTATTTGTGAATAAGCCGGCCGGCCAAACAATATTTCATATTGAATATCCGAAGATCCGCTGTAGGTATTACCGTCTTTTAAAGCGGCAGTTATTTCTTCCGCAGGCACTTCAATCTCCGTACCTTCAGCATTAGTATAAACATAGATAGTATTTCCCTGTTCATCAGTAGTGCGGCTTAAAAAGCGCCCTTGTTTATCTGTATACTGCCACCAGTTTGCCTCCTGGCCGGAAAATGTGCTGTTTCCTGAAGTGCTGGTTAGTTGTTGAGCTGCGTCATAATTATAGGTGGTAGTAATTAGTTCTGTTTTTTGTGAGCCGTCTAAGTTTATGATTGTAATAGTGGTATTCGATTTTAACAATCTGTCCGGGTCAGACTCTTCTATGTCCGGACCGAATTCATCAGCAACAGCAAGGTAGGTAAATTGGGCATCAGTGATTGTTTTCGTCTCTGTCCCGTCAATATTAACAATGGTTTTTTCTTGATGATAACCGGTTACCGTGTTATTGCTATTATAGGTGATATTGGCCTGCTCCAGGCTGTAGTTTAAGCCGTTAGCCCCAACGCCTTCTTCGTGATAAGAGCTCATTTGTTCATAGTTGTCGTTTTCATAAATAATGTTGCTGCGGGTAAATGAACTGTTTCCATAAACACTATTTTCAATTTCCTGATGAAAACTACGGAGTAGTTTTCCGTCATAATTTAATGCATGCCAATGGATTAAACTTACGTTCCCTGCCGAATCGGTTTCTTTGATATATTTTTCCATTTCGTTTCTATTGGCAGTTGTTTCATGATCGCCATAAAATACTGAATCCGCGCCATAGGTTATTCCATAATAGTGGGCGTAAGTAGTATTACCTAAATTGTCCGTTGAGCGCGCTTCATAAGCAATAAGCAGGCGTTTACCGTTATAGAGCATATTATAAGTATGCGCACGGCTTAGATTGCCGAATTCATCAATTATCCGTTCATTTTCAATTGTAGTAGCCAGCCCATCTGTGAAACGCGCAATCCTGCCGTCGGAATACCTGACATAGCTAAATTCAGTTTCAACTGTAGCAACCTGTTTGCTTTGATTTTGATATTGCTCCACAAGCCGGTTAATCTCCCGGGAATTTCTTATTCTTTGGGCGCTTCCTTCAAATACATTATCCCCGGATTCGGCATTTGCGTAATAGGAGTGAGAAACAATTTGTTCAATCTGGTTTTTTCTTCTTACCCGCTCTTCTTGCTGGCCTTCTAAATCAACAAATACCTCTACATAGTAACCCTGCCTGATTTTATTTTTAAGGTATTTACGGTGTCCCGGGCCAAGATAACCAGCTGGATAATCTTCCTCTGCCCAGGCAAAAATAGCGGGAGAAGATAATAGGCTTATAATAGTAAATGTAATCATTGTTTTTTTAATCATCCTTTAACCCTTAATTTTTGTTTATTCTTGTTGAAGAAAGAGCGAAGTGTTGATCCCGATTCAAAGGTGCCCTATG
>JAYEPI010000131.1:0-7760 GCA_034723835.1 Candidatus Omnitrophota bacterium
ATTGCTGAAGTTATGCTTGGCCGGGCAGAGAAGGCATTTAATTACTATAAAAAGATTGCCCCTACTACCCACAATAAAATTGCCCAGACTCATATGACCGAGGCTTATGTCTATTCTCAGTTCATCGCCGGTAAAGATAGCCCGGAATTTGGACGGGCTAAAAATTCCTGGCTTACTGGTTCAGCAACCTGGAATTTTATTGCGGTTACCTGGTATATCCTGGGTATGAGGCCGGATTATCAAGGGCTGCGGATTACTCCATGTATCCCCAGTCATTGGAATGGGTTCCGGTTAAGGCGGCAGTTTCGGAAAGCGATATATGAAATTGAAGTGCGCAATCCCCGGCAGGTTTCTCAGGGTGTTGAGTCAATCACAGTAGATGGCAAAAAGATAAAAGGGAATATTTTGCCGTTGTTTAAGCCGGGAAGCAGTCATCAGGTTAAGGTTATAATGGGTTAGGGTTGGTAAATTGAAGGAGGCGAGGATGTCGGATTTTTTTAAACGCATTCTATTGTTGTTTTGTATTTTTTCTTTTACTTTAATGGCTGGCTGTGGGCAAAAAGAACCCTTGCCGGATAAACAGCAATTGGTAAAAACACCTCAGGAATTAGTAATGTGGTTGGTCGGCCCGGAAAGCCAGGCAAAGGAGATTCAGAAAATTGGCAATGAGTTTTTTAAGGATAAAAATATTATTTTTAAATGTCAGGCAATTTCCTGGGGCGATGCGCATACTAAATATCTAACCTGTATTGCCGGGGATATTGTCCCGGATATCGGCACAATGGGCCTTACCTGGGGCACAGAATTTGGCCACTTAGGGGCAATGGTGAATTTGACTGAGGAGTTTGGCGAAGATTTAGAAGAAATCAGAAAGAAGACTTTTTCCGGCCTGTGGGACACTATTGACCGTAAAGGGGAAATTTATGGAATACCTTTTGATATAAGCCTGCAGATTATGTTTTACCGCAATGATATTATCCCCCGGTCTCCGGCAACATGGAAGGAATTAAAAGAGCTATTAAAAAAACTAAAGACCCAGGGAAAAGGTATGATTTTTGACTGGGGTTCAATGAGCTGGATTGGTTTAGCTCCTTATCTCTGGCAGGCAGGGGGTGATTTTTATAATCCGGAAGGCACAAAGTCAACCTTAAGTTCACCAGAGGCAGTCGAGGCATTAGAGTTTTTCGCTGGTCTTTATACTGAATTAGGAGTTCCTAAAGCCCGAATTCCCGTAGAACAGGGAATGCGCACAGGAGAATTTCCTTTAGCAATTTCCGGAAATTGGAAGATCGATAGTCTTAGGCTTTCCGCGCCCGAGATAGAAGGAAAGTGGTCAATTGCCTTACTGCCGGCTGGACCGGCAGATGTTCGTACTACTTTTCTTGGCGGCCGGATAATGGGGATTTTTGATAAATCAAAGAATAAGCCCATGGCCTGGGAGTTTATTAAATTTTTATTCCTACCCCAGACCCAGATAAGATTATATAAAGCAGCGCGGAAGTCTCAAGATTCCTACCTGCCTTCCAATAAAATTAGCTGGAACACATTACCGATGGAACTGAAGTTTAAGCAGGTATTAAAGTTACAAGCAGTAGATGGGGCGGGCCCGCCTTCGATCCTTGGCTGGGATGAGAGTACGCGGTTTATTGAGCAGGCAATTCAGAGGGTAGTTTTACAAGGAGCAGATGCCCAGGAAGAGCTTGATAAAGCAGTTAAAGAAATAGACAGAAAAATAAATAAGCATATAAAATGATTTGACAGATAAGAAGATGTGTGGTATTATTATATCATTAGTATTGGTAAGCTGTTGCTGAAAATTTTTTGGGAATATCCATATTTATTAAGAAGATTTAAAAAGTTTTTAAATACGGTCTGAATACAATATTGGTGCTTAAGTTAAAGAAAATTAAGGATCTTTGAGTAACAGAAAGGGAGGTAAAGGGCTATGATACAAAAAACAGTAATAGCAATGGCGGTTTTAAGCTTATTGATATTGGGCGCAGGCCCTGGATTTTGTGAAGAAAATGTTATCTTTGGGTTTGAGGAAGAAGTTCCTTTATGGGAAATTCCTGACTGGTGTTTTGAAAAGGAAGACTATGTAGCAGAGTCAATTGCCCCATCCAGCAAGTTTGCCAAGGAAAAGAAGTTTTCCCTGGAATTAACGGCCAATTTTCCCGGAAAAAAATGGACAGCAGCTTATATAGAGATGCAGGAATATTTTGATTGGACACCTTACCAGAGTATATCCGCAGACATATTTTTGCCGGAAGACGTGTCCCCTGGCCTGCGGGCAAAGTTTATTCTCACTGTCGGTGAAGATTGGAAGTGGATAGAAATGGCCCGTCTGAAGAAGCTAGTACCCGGAGAATGGACCACGATTACTGCCAGCATTATCCCGGGGAGTACTGCCTGGCGCAGGACCCAGGTTACCGATGAATTCCGGACCGATGTAAGGAAGATAGGAATAAGGTTTGAATCGAATATGCGTCCGGTTTATAACGGCCCGATCTATATTGATAATGTGCGGTTGCAATAATCGGTAAATTATCATTTAACCAATCACCAATCACCAATTACCAATCACCAAAAGGAGATGTTATGCAGAGGAGGGGGTTTTTTTATCTTTTTGCCGGGGCAGTAGTTATTATTGCCTTAATTATAACAGGTATTATTATTTTTAAGAAACCGGCCAGGTTGCCGGTTATACCTGAACCGGTAAAAAAGAGGGTTTTTCAGCCTGAATTTCATAAGGGAATTAGTTATATTGCCTGGACTGAAGAAGGATATTCTAATGTTAATTCAACTAAGGCAATGGAAGAATTAGTTTCTTTGGGTGTAGAATGGGTTGGTTTGCTTACTACCTGGTATCAGGATTCTCCGGATACTGTAAAAATATACCGTTTGCGGAAAAAGACTCCTTCTGATGAAAGCCTGCTTTTTGCCATTGAAAAACTTCATGATTTGGGCCTTAAGATAATGCTTAAGCCTCATCTTGATCTTGTTAAATCAGGGGGTAAATGGCGGGGAGAGATTGGATATGATAATCTTGCTGAATGGCAGGCCTGGTTTGCCAGTTATACTGATTTTATTCTTTATTATGCCCGCTTGGCCGAACAGGAGAATGTTGAATTGTTTTGTGTTGGAACAGAACTGACCAATGCCACTCTTAGCCAGCCTGGCCTTTGGAGAGATTTAATAAATAAGGTAAGAAAAGTATATCAGGGTCGGTTGACTTATGCGGCAAATTGGTATAATGAATTTGACAACATTGAATTCTGGGATGAATTAGATTATGCCGGGATTGATCCTTACTTTCCTTTAATTAATTCTTCGAGTCCTACTAAGGAAGAACTGGTAAAGGCCTGGAAAGACTGGCTGGGGGGGATCGAGGCCTGGCAAAAAGAGATAAATAAGCCGGTTATTTTTACTGAGATTGGTTATAAAAGTTCGCAAGGCTCAGCTGATGAACCCTGGCAGCATTCCCCTGCCGGTAAGGTGGATTTGCAGCTGCAGGCCGATTGCTACGAAGCATTACTGGCAAGTTTCTACGAAAAACCCTGGTTTTATGGCATATACTGGTGGTATTGGGGTGTTAACCCCAAAATAGGCGGGAAATTTCACCGCGGATTCACTCCTCAAAATAAACCAGCCCGGGAAGTAATCAAGCAATGGTATAAGAAACCAGCTTCTTCAAAAGTGTATTAGAAAGGATGTTTATTTTTGCGTTACCGGCGTAACAACTTTTTTATTGTTGTTATCTATATTAGTTGTGTTACATTTGTCTTTAGCCTATTTGCGTTTGCTCAGGACAGTGCGAGTTTGGCAGATTTTTTGTTTCAGCTTGGAAAAAAATATTGTGAAGAGGGTAATTATCAGCAGGCCTTGCGGGAGTTGAACAAGGCCCTTTTAATTAACCCCGGGCATAAGCAGGCCTTAAAGTATATTGAGTTAATTGAAGAAAAGACAGGCTTGGGAAAAAAAGGAATTATCCGGGAAAAGGCAGTTATTCGGAAGAAGGCAATAGCTCAGAGCTTAGAAAAAGCAGAGGGAAAGGCTGAAGAAAAATCAGCGCATAAGGCTACCTGGACCGGCGGGGCCTGGGGATATCCAAAGGGATATTGTAATTTTGAATTATATTCAAGGTATTATTGGCATAATTCCCAATTCGATCATGAAGGCAATATAATAAGATGGGGGTTTAACGGAAGCTATAAAGAGATACTTACAGAATTAAAGGTGGAATACGGCCTTACCGGGAAGGTGACCCTAAAAGGTTATTTTCCTTATAAGTATGCCCGCTGGGAGGATGATTTTGCAGTAAACACAACCTCCGGCCTTGCAGATATCTGGCTGGGCGGACAATATCGTTTTCTTGATGATCCATTAGTAATGGCGGTCCAGCTGAGGGGAAAATTTCCTGCCGGATATGATGAAAATGCCATTCCTTCTTTAGGAAGCGGAAAAATAGATGGAGAAGTGGGGATTCTTAGCGGTAAATCTTTCGATCCCCTGCCATGTTACCTAAAAGCAGAGTCTGGATATAGAGCAAGAGGGGGAGAGCAGACCGACGAAATACCTTATTATTTTGAATTTGGCTATAAGGCCTGGGATGGATTAATCCTTAAGGTTGCATTAGATGGAATTGAGGGTTTAGGCAGTACGGGAGATATAGAGCAGGATTATACGAAGTGGGCTACAGGCCTGGTTTATAATATAAAAAGCGTAACAAAAGGATTGACGCCGACAGAGTCTTTTGACCTTGAAATAGGTTATGCCAGGACGTTTAGCGGCAAAAATGCCGGCAGTGCTTCCGAGATTATATTTAAAATTATGTACGGGTTATCGTTTTAAAGAAATTACTGAAAAATCCCTTAGACGCGAATCTACTCCAATGGAACGCGAATATACGCTAATTACTGCTTCATGAAATATACCTCCAAGGACAATCTAAAATCCGGCTTACATTTAGGCGGTTTAGGAACAGGCACACTTCAGGTATTCCCTGACGGTACAAGGGGTGTGTTTACCGGGCAGAATAATTGGGAGCATCCCCTGGGCCAGCTTCATTGGTTTAGGCCCGGCAGCGGCAGCGATTTCAGAGTAGCTAACCCCTTTGCCGTATACGTTGAGAAAAAAGACAAGAAGATAGCTAAGCTTTTGCAGACAATCCCCTTGGCAAATTGTCCTACCGTAAAAGAAATCAAATATGAAGGTACTTTCCCTATAGCCGACTTGGAGTTTAAAGATGCCGGGCTGCCACTTAAGATAGAATTAAGGGCCTTTTCGCCGTTTATTAAGGGGGATTGTAAAAATTCAGGTCTTCCCTGCGCAATATATATCTTCAAAATAACTAATCCGACCAATAGCCCGCTTGTGGTTTCCTTGTTGACTTCCGGAATAAATGCCAACGCTGACTGGAATGTAGGCAGATTTAATGAAGTTATTAATGACGGCCGTTTAATAGGTATTAACTTTCGTAAAAAAAATCCCCGGCCGTCTGATGAAACAGCCGGGATGATAAGCCTGACGACTACTTGCAGGGAAGGAAAGGCCAGTTATTTTGGAGAATGGCAGTATGCCCGGGAGGCATTCAAAGGTAATTTGAAAGATAGGCGATTCGATGCCTGGGAATATTTTAGCCGGGACGGGACACTGCCTAATACTAATAGTAAACGTCAGGCCTTTGGTGAGTTTGACGAATGGATGGGGGCCCTGGCTGTTAAATTTAGGCTTGCCCCTCACCAGACTAAGCAAATATCTGTCTATTATACATGGTATATGCCAAAACATTATTCAGGCCATATGTATCAGAATTGGTTTAAAAACTCCTGGCAGGTGGCTAAATATGTTGACAAGAACAAAAATGGCCTTTTGAGAAAAACATTAAAATGGCAGGCAACTATAAAGGATTCTACCTTGCCTAAGTGGCTCAAGGATGCCTTGATTAACAACCTTTATGTTTATACTGCGGCGAGCTGGTGGACTAAAAAGGGAGATTTTGCTTTATATGAAAATACTGTTAAATGGCCTCTGATGGATTCCCTGGATGTAAGATATTATGGAACCATTCCTTTAGCTATCTTTTTTCCTGAATTGGAAAAAAGAACTATCGGGATGTTTGCCGGGGCACAGCGTTTCGATGGCCGTATTCCTCATGATTTAGGCAAGAGACAGCTTAATTGTCCTTCTGATGGAACAACAGCCGGCAAACCCTGGAAAGATTTGAGCACAAAGTTTGCCCTTATGGTTTACCGGGATTATTTATGGACCGGCGATAAGATTTTTTTAAAAAAAATGTACCCTGTTGTCAAAAAAGCAATGAAATGGCAATTTTCTACTGATAAAAATAAGGATTATCTGCCTGATAATGAAGGCAAGGATTCAACCTTTGATATGTGGGATTTTCACGGGACAAACTCTTACACTTCTTCGGTGTTTTTGGCCTCATTATTAGCAACGCAAAAAATGGCAGAGAAGTTAGGGGATGATAACTTTTTAAATAAATGCCGCGAATATTTTTTGAAGGGAAAAGAAACCTTTCAAAGGAAACTCTGGAATGGAAAATTCTATGTAGCCGGCTGCGAAGATAACTCTAAAATATACCCCAGTTCTACGGTTGGACAGCTTAACGGCCAGTGGTATGCCCATTTATTAGGCCTGGGTTATATTTTACCTGAGGAATGCGTTAAAAAAGCGGTTAAATCTATGTTTGAATTGAATGTTCGTGCCTCAAGATTTGGAGCGGTGAATTCTGTGTTTTCTAATGGCAGAATTGACCGCTCAAGTTATCATGCTGAAAATATCTGGGTGGGTGAAAACTACGCATTTTGCTGTTTGGCAATATATGAAGGCTTTATAGAAGAAGGCATGTCTTTAGCGCGTAAAATCTGGTTTCATTTTGTAAAAAAGGCTTTAAATCCCTGGTCCCAGCCGGATGTAATCTATGCTAAAGACGGACGCCTGGGGGATGGCGAGTTATATCTGCGCAATCTGTCTGTTTGGGGCCTTTTGCCGGCTTTGGCCAGAGTATCTCCGGGATCAGGCCTTTCAAGTATTTTTCCGCAAAAAATCTAAGACGCGAATTACCGCTAATTAGCGTAAATTAGCGTCATCTTTTATTAGCGGTAATTAGCGTCTTAAAAAAAGTATGAATTTATTTCTTGGAAAAAGCAAAAAAAAGAGATATAATAAACAAGAAAGAAATAAAATGTCGAATTTTAAATTATGCCTTTAAAGTTATCTCCATTGAAAAATGGCCTGAAGGAGGTGTGAATTGAAAAAGGATATAATGGGAAAGGATAAGAGGAGATTTTTACGCTTTGATGCTTCACTGGGAATGAAATATAAAACTTTATTGAGTAAAGCGGAAGAAGGTATTGCCACCTTGAGAAACGTCAGCAGGAGTGGTATGGGATTTTCTGTAATTAAAGGGAAGATATTGCCTACCGGGACCTCGGCAAATTTTGAAATAGATGTTCCCGGTGAAGGCGGGTCGATCTTTGCTAAAGGAAAGATAGTTTGGTCTAAGGAAATTTTTCCGGAGAGAGTGTCTTTATTGACCAACGGTGTAGAGTTTGTTGACATAACACCGATTGATAAAGGCATATTATTAGACTATGCTTATAACCAATGGGTCAGGAAAGAATTGTAAGGAGATAGACAAAGTGGACTTTGATTCCGAAAAGAGAAAATATAAAAGAATAAGCCTGTCTATTCCGGTAGAGATTAAAGATACAACGGAAGATGCCTCTGAGGTATTT
>JAYEPI010000132.1:0-7490 GCA_034723835.1 Candidatus Omnitrophota bacterium
ACCAAAACAGGTATTGCTGAAGTTGCTGAGCGCTGTCATGCTAAATGGATATTGTTTGACGAACACCACTTTAGGACATATAAAGACATATCTCCATTCCTGCCTGAAAAATTCAGAATATCAGAGCATGCTTTTCTTTACAACAAAACAATCAATCTTCCTGTACCAAAAACACATTATTTAACTAACGTTTCTATCGCTATGAAAAATTTAAAAGGCTTCTTAAAACGTGAGGATAAACCCTTGTTCCATCAAGTAGGGATTAATGAAGCAGTAGTAGAGTTAAATAAAATTATCAAACCTTTTAATACCTGTATCGCCCGGGTTCCTTTAATAGATACAAGGATCCAGTAAAAAACAAACCAGATTATGCCGATCTCTAACAACGGCTTCCAAAGTTCTGTCATTTCCTATATCATCCTCTTATGCACAGATTAGCACAGACTTTCAAAAAGTAGAGAGTAGCAAGTAGAGAGTAGAGAGATTCTTTCATAATTTGAGGTTTTGGTCATTGGATTTTTGGATTTGTGATTTGTTTGTAATTTGTAATTTGGAATTTGTGATTTTTCCATCTCTCTACTCGCTACTTTCTACTATTTTATCTGTGTTCATCTGTGTTTCTTATAATAGCGTCGGTCATCCTTGCTACCTGCGCCATTTGTCTTACGTCATGCACCCGCACTATATCAGCACCATTACCTATAGCCACAGCAACGGTTGCTGCTGTTCCTAAAAGACGCTGGTCAACCGGGGTTTTGAGTATGCTGCCAATCAGGGATTTCCCGGAAGTACCGACTAATATTGGCCTGCCTAAACTTTTAAATTCCCTGAGTCTTTTTAGGATTTCTAAATTATGCCCGGTGGTTTTTCCAAAGCCAATACCCGGATCAACTATTGTCCTTTCCTGGCCTATGCCCGCCGAGTGAGCAATCTCAATGCCTTTTTTAAGCCAGCCTATTATCTCTGAAATTAAAGAATCATATCGAGGAGCCTTCTGCATAGTGCGGGGTCTGCCCTTTATATGCATAATAATTATTCCGGCATTATATTTAGCAGCTATTTTCACCAGACGGGAATCACCCCGCAGGCCTGTAATGTCATTAACTATAGAAACGCCGGAGTCTAAGGCTAAATGGGCTATTTCAGATTTTGTGGTATCTATTGAAATGGGAACTTTAATCCTTTTAACCAGCTTGTTTATAACCGGCATTACCCTGGCTATCTCTTCTTTTTTATCAACACCCCTTGCTCCCGGCCTTGTTGACTCACCGCCAACATCAATAATATCAGCTCCGTCCCTGACCATCTGCTCGGCAATTTCAACTGCCCTATTAATAACCTGGGGCCTGCGGCCGGCAGCCGGCAGTTTATATATCCCGTCTCCACTAAAAGAATCAGGGGTTAAGTTAAGTATCCCCATTAAATAAGTCTTTTTGCCGAAGTTAAAAATATGTTTACAGCACCTTAACTCAACATCTTTTCTTTCATAATTATCCAGAATCCGTTCAATCGAGCGGGCAATTTCACTTAAGCCAAAAGGCTGTTCGTTTAATTTCAAACAGAGCTGCCTGAGTTGGGATAAGGTTCCCAAAAGAACACAGTCTGAAGAACCGGCCTTTCCAGTGATAACATCCTTACCAACAGCAGCCTCCCCCCCCAAAGCAAGCATTTCCTGTTTGAGAATATTACCGGCTCCTATCCCGACCTTTTGAAGCCTTATGGCCCGGCTAACTGCCTTAGGCTTCATCAATTCAATGCCTCTGGTGCTTACGCCTATCTCTTTCATCTGGCGAACAGCATCAAGTTCATCAAATATCTCTACTGCCCTTATTTTCATCCTGTTACCGTGTTGTTCTGCATATCCCTTTTTATCTTTACAATCCTAGCCACTTCCGGACCGTCTAAGACCTCTTTTACCAAAAGTACATCTGCTAAAAGTTTCAGCTCAGCCTTATATTTTAAAAGTATCTCCTTGGCCTGCTTATAACAACTGTCCACAATCTTGCGAATTTCTTGATCTATTATCAAAGCTGTTGCCTCGCTATAATCCCTTTCTTCTCCTATATCCCGGCCCAAGAATATCTCCTGATGGGATTTGCCAAATCTGAGGTGTCCAAGCTTTTCACTCATTCCAAAACGGGTTACCATCATCCTCGCCTTTTCCGTAACCACCTTAAGATCGGACTCTGCCCCGGTACTTAACTCTCCAAATATAATCTCTTCACTCACCCTTCCGCCTAAAGCCACTGTAATTTCAACCATCAACTTTCCTTTAGTATAGATATGCTTATCCTCTAAAGGAGGGGTCATAGTATAACCTAAGGCCATTCCTCGCGGCAGGATAGATACCTTATGCAGCGGGTCAGCCTCCGGTATAATCAGTGCAAGCAATGCGTGGCCGGATTCGTGATAGGCAGTCAATATTTTTTCTTTCTTACTAATTACCCTTGATTTTTTTTCCGGGCCGGCAATAACCCTTTCAATAGCCGACTCCATATCCTCCTTATTTACCGCCTCCTTGCCCTCCCGGGCAGCAAGTATTGCGGCTTCATTTGTAAGGTTTGCTATATCTGCCCCTGAAAAACCGGGAGTCTGCCGGGCAACAGCTTTTAAGTCAACCGACTTATCTATTTTTATGTCCCGTGTATGCACCTTCAATATCTCTTCTCTTCCTCTTATATCTGGCCTGTCCACCACAATCCTGCGGTCAAACCTGCCGGGTCGAAGCAATGCCGAATCTAATACATCCGGCCGGTTGGTGGCAGCAATGAGAATAACTCCCTTTTGGGTATCAAACCCATCCATTTCAGAAAGGAGCGCGTTTAATGTCTGCTCCCGTTCATCATGCCCGCCGCCAATGCCGGCAAACCTTTGCCGGCCAACCGCATCTATCTCATCAATAAAGATAATAGCGCCATGTCCTGTGCCCTTGGTTGCTTTTTTTGCCTGTTCAAAAAGGTCTCTAACCCGGGCCGCGCCAATACCGACAAACATTTCCACAAAATCAGAACCGGAAATACTGAAAAAAGGCACATTTGCCTCTCCGGATACTGCCTTGGCTAACAGGGTTTTTCCTGTCCCCGGATACCCCATTAAAAGCACGCCTTTGGGAATTTTACCTCCCAGGCGCTGGAACCTTTTCGGGTCTTTTAAAAATTCTATAATTTCCCTTAACTCATCTTTCGCCTCATCTACTCCAGCTACATCTTTAAAAGTAGTCTTTTCCTTACCTCGGATTATCTGCCGGGCACGGGATTTACCAAAAGAAAGCAGCCTCCCTCCCCCTTGCTGGGCGCCGCGATATAAGAAAAACCAAAGAAAAGTAATAAATAATATTACCGGGCCTAATGAATAAAATAAACTCACCAGCATTGTCTTGGGCGGCTCGATTGTAAAATCTTCTACGTTCTCCCGTAGAATTTTGATTAAATCTTTATCCTCGCTGGGGATATTTACAGTATAAGTACTTTCATCTGTTAATGTTCCCCGGAGAAAATTTTCTCTTTTTTCACAACTCTTAACCATCCCGTCTTTAACTAACTGATAAAACCGGGAATATGATAATTTTTTGGGCATCCCTTCTAAAGAAGTAACTTGAAAACTATATAGATATAGCAGGCTCAACCCTATTATTATCCAGATTATCAAAACCCTATTTGGTTTGAGCGGTTTTTTCTTTTTATTCTTATTGTTTTTGCTGTTTATTCCATGATTGGCCATTTTATATTCCTTGTGTAAACTATTAGTTTATCAAAAAAAGTCTAAAAACGCAAGGTTATTTTTAATATCTGCCTTGTTTGGGGTGTAATCTTAAATTTATCCGAGACCTTTAGCCCGGCTACCCAGATAATTTCCCCGTTTCCCGACACAACTACCGGTATGGAGTCTCTCTTCAGAAGGGGAATCTTCTGGTCAATGAATATATTCTTTAGTTTTTTTTCTCCTTTCATACCCAGGGGCCTTATTCTATCCCCCAATTCCCTATTTCTTAACAAAAGAGGGAAATTAAGCTTATCATAATCGAATAATTCAGTTGTCTTATCTTCTAACTTATTTTTTTTTAGCTTGTTTCGGGTTATTCTTTTAACCAGTTTTGTTTCAACACGTAACCTTGACCGGAAAATTGCCGTAATCCCCGGAACTCTCAACCGGGATCTAAATTTCCTCGTTAACGGCGATTTATGGTGTTTATCAAAGACGATTTTACCGTATTCTTTTCTCGCCCTGACCTGTTCCGGTAAATCTAAAAATTTGCTTCCATTTAAATTTTTAATCAATCCATCCAGGTCCTGCCAGTTCTGATAACTAATCTTTCGCAAATTCCCTTTTACTGTTTTAATAGCTAAACGTATGATTTCTCTCTGGATAGCCGGCGAATATTTATTTAAGGCTTTTATTGAAAAGCTAACCAAAGGACTGTAGCCCAGGACTAGTCCTGGGCTACTACTATGTTGGCCGGTTAATTTTAAAAAGGCATTTTGCGCCTGATTTTTCAAATAACTATAATCTTCCCTTGCGCATTCACTTAATCGAAAAAGCGTTTGTTTTATCCGAGAGTTATAATTCCTGGATAAATGGGGAATAAGATTTAACCTGATTTTATTACGAAGATAGGCCTTATTTTTATTACTGGCATCTATTCTGAATTTTAGGCCTTTTTGTTTTAAATAATTCAGGATATCTTTCTTCCATATTTCGATTAACGGGCGAATTATAACCGTTCCCTCCTGTTTAGAAACCGGGTGCATACTGCCCAGGCCCTGCAGGCCTGTCCCGCGAATGATCCGCATTAATACTGTCTCAACCTGGTCATCAGCGTTATGGCCTAGAGCTATTTTGTCTGCCTTAATTCTTTTAGCTGATTCGAAAAAAAACTTATACCTTATTATTCTTGCGCCTTGCTCAAGCGTAAGTTTATTTTCCCGGACAAAATACGGCACATCTTCGCTTTTTACGACAATCGGTAACCTTAATTCATTCGCCAGGTTACGAACAAAAGCAGCATCCTCCCGCGCCTGAGCGCCCCGGATCATATGATTTAAATGAGTAACATACAGCTTCAGACTATAGTTGTCTTTTAAATAATACAGTAGATAAATAAGGGCTATTGAATCCGGGCCTCCGGAAACGCCAATCAATACCTTATCGCCCTCAGACAACATATTATATTTAGTTATGGTTTTCTCTATTTTTTTTATAAACATAAATCCATGCCTTAGCGCTTAAATTCGCTTAAGTTAAACCACCATTGGTTAAGGTCGGTTTCTTTTGCCAGATGCCAGAGTTTTTGAGCGCTCTTTGTCTTAAGGAAACGCGGGGCTTTTTTCATAAATTTAGCTGCTTGCAGAAAACCCTGTCCACAGTATTCTTTTGCCTGAATTAAGCATTCCAAAATATCAGCATCTCGGGCAATAATACTTTGTTTTGTCTTTTGTTTTCTATATTCTTTATTTAAATCAATCAATTCCCTGTTTATCCCGTTTGGCAAAGAATTAACCTGTTCGTAAAAAGCCTTTTTTTCAACCGCTTCCGCATCTATATAGCGTTGAGCCATCTTGTGTAAATCAGTAATCCGCGCTTCATGTAAATCATTAAACAAGGTCATCAACAACACCTTATAGGGTAATACCTTTTCCATGCAAGCCAGGGTATATCCTATCACCACGCACCTAAAACTGTGTTCGGCAACCGTCTCCGCATTCTTTATCCCTAAAACCGACCAGCCGGAGCGCTTTACCTGCTTAAGCATTCCTGCCTCAGAGATAAAATTCAATATATCCTTAACAGGTTCTTTCTTTATCTTGTTTTTCATTTATAATTCCCCGCTGTTTACAAATTTCATGGCAAAAGATAGCACAAGCCATATTAACGTTAAAGGAAAGCCTGGCTCCCTGCATGGGAATGTGCGCTTTTATATCAAGGTGTTTTTCAAGACCGTAACGAATACCTCCGCCTTCGGATCCCAGCACAAGGCCTAATGGAAAAGGCAGGGAAACCTTGCCGATATCCTCGGCTTTTTCACTAACCACAGCGCCAACAATCCAATATCCAGACTTTCCGACCTTGATTACAGCATTGGAAAGATTGGTTACTATTGACACCGGGGTGTAATTCTCGCCCCCGGAGGCTACGTGTAAAACCGTTTCATTGACTTCACAGGCCTCAAATTTGGGAATAACAACCCCAAACCCGCCAAAACAGGCCGCGGTGCGAATAATAACCCCTAAGTTGTGAGGGTCATTTATCCTATCCAAAAATATCAGCGCCAACTGCTCATTTTTAGGTTTATTCAACAAATCATCAAAAGGGATATATTCAAACCTATCTACCCGGGCCGCTATTCCCTGAAGGTCTTTGGCATGTTTAAGATTGGCTAATTGAGAAGAAGATAAACGCTCTACGGGGATATTATTCGTCTTTATTAATTTTTCTATGCGGGGAACATTAAAATTGTCCTGCAGCAGTATTTTTCTTATAGTCTTAGAATTTGTCTTTAGCCGCTCAAAAACCGAATTCCTCCCATATAACAACATAAAATTCCTAGCCAATGTATTTTTCTCCCCATGCAACAAAATAAGGTGGCTATTATTATACCACCAAACTCCTCAGGCGCAAGATAATTTCAGATAATTTCAGAGAGTCAAGTTTCCACATTTGTTTCAAGGGGTCAGGTCTCCACACTTGACAAAATTCATTCTAGATGATATTATTCCTAGTAAATAATAAAGAAAGGACTATATTATGGCTCGTCCATTGAGAATAGAATATCCTGACGCCTTTTACCATGTAATCCAACGTGGCATAGAAAAAAAGAGCATTTTTATTTCCGATAATGATAAAGAAAGATTTCTTCTCTATCTGGCTTCAGCCCATACAACATACAACGCAATTATTCATACATATATTCTCATGAATAATCACTATCACCTGATTCTTGAAACCCCAAGAGCAAATCTAAGTAAAATTATGCACTACCTTAACACAAGCTATGCTGTATACTACAATACCAAACGTAAAAGAGTGGGCCCGTTATATCAGGGAAGATTCAAGGCAATATTAATCCAGCAAGATGAATATCTTCATCATCTCTCACGATATATTCACTTAAATCCTGTTAGAACAGATATGGTAAAATCTCCGGAAGAACACAACTGGTCCAGTTACAAATACTTTATATCAGAGAATAAACCCCCGCAATGGCTAAAGATAAGTTTTATCCTTTCAATGTTTGACAAAAATACATTAAGAGCAAAAAAACTGTATAAACAGTTTGTTCTCGATGATATAGGTGGTGAAAAAAATATTATAAAAGAAAATATGAAAAAAGGTTTTATTTTAGGCGATGAAGATTTTTTTGAATCTATAAAAAATAAACTTATTAATAAAGAAGCAGACCCTGAAATTCCAATTTTAAAAGAATTAAAACATAAAAAAGAGCCCACTATGAACTATATTAAGCAAACAGTGGAAAAGAATGTAAAAGATAACAA
>JAYEPI010000133.1:0-7437 GCA_034723835.1 Candidatus Omnitrophota bacterium
CTATTGTCAGGTCCATATCCTTTATTCCATGGCGAAAAAGGGTATCTTTTGCCCCATCTAAAATCCTTTTGGTGATAAAATCGTTGAATCTCGAAGCTACTATTGCGAATTTTTTGCCGGTAGCTATTAGTTTACCCTCAATTATTTTTGGCATTTCACTTCCTCCCTTTCTTTTTATGCGTGTAAACTAAATCCTAAATCCAAAGCATTAAACCTTAAATCACAATATACAATACACAAATTACAAACAATATACAATACCAAAATTACAATGACCAAAACTACTATTATTTACGGCTTGTTTTGGTTATTTGGCCATTTGGTATTGTAATTTGCCCGTCCTCCGCAGTAACAGGCTACTGCTACGGAGGATGGATTTGCAATTTGGAATTTGTAATTTATTTGAGTCATTTGAATTTGTTTAGGATTTAGCCCTAAACCGAATTTATTCTGGTTTGGGGTAGGATTTCGAATTTAGGATTTTTATTTCTAATATTCTAATATATGCCCCATCTTTTCCTTTTTGGTTTTAAGGTATTTATCATTCGAGAGATTTGGTTCTATCTCTATTGGTATTCTCTCAATTACCTCCAGGCCATAGCCCTCCAGGCCGATAATTTTTCTGGGATTATTAGTCAAAAGACTTATTTTTTTAAGCCCAAGGTCGGTTAAAATCTGCGCTCCGATTCCGTAGTCCCGTAGATCTGCCGGAAAACCCAGCTTATGATTCGCTTCCACAGTGTCTAACCCTTTATCCTGGAGCGCATAGGCCTTTATTTTATTCACCAGCCCTATCCCCCTGCCTTCCTGCCGCATATAGAGTAATACGCCGCTGCCGTGGCTATCGATTATCTGCATTGCCCGGCGTAACTGCTCGCCGCAATCACACCTTTTGGAATTAAGCGCGTCACCGGTCAGGCATTCAGAATGGACCCTGACCAGCATGCCTTCAGAATTTATTTTTCCTTTAATCAGGGCAAGGTGATGTTCTTCATCGGCAAGCGATTTATAAAGGACTGTTTTCCATTCTCCGTAATGTGTCGGGATACGGGTAGTAACAACCGGTTCGACTAACTTTTCTTTTTGGCGGCGGTATTTAATCAGGTCGGCTATGGTGCATATAGCCAGGTTATATTTTTTAGCCAGCTCAAACAACTCAAGGTCCCTGGCCATAGTCCCCTCATCATTCATAATTTCACAGATAACACCGGCAGGATAAAGACCGGCCAGGGTAACTAAGTCTACACAGGCCTCGGTATGGCCCGCCCTCACCAACACCCCTCCCTTTTTTGCCCTCAGCGGAAAAATATGGCCCGGGCTGACAATATCGTTTGCGCCGGTAGCGGGATTAATAATAGTTTGAATAGTTTTAGCCCGGTCATAAGCAGAAATCCCCGTGGTTATATCCTGCTTTGCATCAACTGATATTGTAAAAGCAGTATCCAGCCGATCCCGGTTGACCGGGACCATCGGGTGCAGATTAAGCTCATCAAGCCGCTGGCTGGTAATCGGTAGACAGATCAAACCCCTTCCGTATTTTGCCATAAAGTTTATCTTTTCAGCGGTAATAAAAGAGGCAGAGGCGACCAGGTCGCCTTCGTTTTCGCGGCCTTTATCATCAACAACGATAATAATCCCGCCTTTTTTAATTCGTTCTATTGCTTCGGGGATAGTATTAAATTTCATAAGCTATAAAAAATGCCCCGGATTTCGGGGCTTGTTAAAACTGTAACATTCTTTTCATATCTTCTCCCGTCCTGACTTTACAGTCGGCTTTGGAATTTCACCAAATCTATTCCGAAGTTTCGGAATTCGTGGGCTATACTCAGGCTAAAGCCTGAAGCTACACCACCGGTCGGGAATCTCACCCTGCCCCGAAGATACGCTATATTATAATTATAAACTACAAGTATTAGTTATCCAGGTTACTCTCCGGTGCCGGAGCCATTAATATACCTGCTCCTGCGACCGTAACTCCCGCAAGCCTTGCGCCCGGTCCTCCCGGAAGACTATAGGCTTCAGCAACTGCTGTTGACAATTTCGGAATATTCAAAGCAGTAATTATTTCATCAGAACCCATCGTATCGCATGTTGTTCCCTGACTTAGGTAATTTAACCCGGCAAGATGATCAATCTTCTCGTCTACAGCCACATTATTAGGGCCGACTAATGCATCATAAAGCACATTGGCTAAATCGCACTTATTAACCAATGTATCCGGATCTGCGTCTACAAATAGATTAATACCCCTTTCTGAAAGCATATTTCCCTGAAGCTCAAAAAGTTCTGCATCGGAAAGAATATCCGCATCAAACGGCATTTCAATCTCTAATATTCCGATAAGTATATCGGCAAACCGGGAATTGCTCATTGGTTCATCCTCTATTGCCTGAGCCGGGGATAAACCCAAAAAAATCACACTTCCTAGCAATAATACTGCCATCCATATCTTTAACATTCTCATATCTTAGTTTCTCCTTTTCTTTTCCCGCTGAATAGTTGCATCTTCTTTATTAGTAGTAGCTAAAGTATACCATGTCAAAGCTATTAAGTCAAGTTTTTAATCCCCCGGTTTTTAATCTCCCAGGTGAATTTCCACGTACTGGGCCAGAAGTTCTTTAATCTTCTCCGGGGGTAATATCAAAAAGTAATGGTCAATAACAGCATGGCCTATCTCATGAGCCATAACTTCCTGAGAAATAACCTCTTGCGTAGTATAGACAGTTGTATATTTATGGATATAATAAGAAATTCTTTGTTCTTTATTTGAAAAACCAAATGTCTCGAAATAGGCATTATCCAGCTGGGCCTGATTTTTATAAATTTTTATCGTCAGGTGTATTCGGTTGGGATACATATCCAGTATTTCTTTTACCTTGCAAAATAAGCGGTCAAACTTTTCAGCTAATTGCTGTTCAACATCAGTCTTGTCTAATGAATAAGACTTTTTACCTGAAGAGATGTCATAAAATTTAAGTTTGAGCTTATCATTAGCCTCTTCAATATTTACATCCGGATGATAAAGAATGGTGCAATATTTTGACTCGACAGCCTTCCATCCCTGAGCAACCGGACTCCTGACACCGCTGATTTTAGCAAGCACTGGAAATGGAAAAAGAAACCTTGCAATACTTACAGCAGCCCCGGCCTGGCTAAATACCCGGCAAAGGAAAAAACATATCAGAAAAAAAATTGTTAAAATAAATTTATTTTTCATATACGCTTTCTTTTTTCTGCCTACCGCCTACTCCCCACTGCCTGCTGTAACGTAAAGTAACCAATCGCCTTATCCAGATCCTTCTTTTTTTGCCTAACCCCTTTCAGCTCGTCCTGTCTTCCTAAGCCATCTATTTCACTACCCAAATCACTGGCCTTTGCCTTTATCTCTGAAATATGAGCTTTAAGATTCTCGGTCATTTCGTTAAAACAATCAGCCAGTTTTATTAGTTCGTCGGTTGACCGCAAGTTGACTCTCAGGCTTAAATCACCTTTTCCGATTTTTTGGACGCTTCTTTCGATATTAAATAACGGCCCGGCAATATGGTGAGAAAGATATATCACTACTATTGCTGTGGCTACGCTGATCAGGATAATAGCTACCAGGCTTGAGGCGATCAATCCGGGTATAAATGTAGTAGTCAATGTGCCTCTGGAAAACAGGTAAAGGACAATCCCTGAAATAAATGAACTTAATATCACCAGCCCGCAAAACTTGAGAATGAATTTTCCCTGAAATTTTTTATTGATAAAATAATTTTTTCTTCTATTCTGCCTGTCCATTTTTACTTCCTCCTTTAAACACAAATTACCATAAATACTGATAGCTGACACAAAGACACAAGTCACAAGGACACAAGGTCACATGTTTCGTATTGCGTATTGCGTCATGCGTATTGCGTTTTAGCTCTAAATATCGTTTCTTTGGATCCTGCGGTCAAGCCGCAGGATGACAAATATAACCGTAAACTGTAAACCAACTGGTAACTGTAAACCAACTGGTAACTGTAAACCAACTGGTAACCGTAAACTGTAAACCAACTGGTAACCTAAACTAACTGTTAACTGTATTTCTTGTTATACGGATGCAAACGGACGATTTTATCTGCAACCGTAAACCGTAAACTGTAAACCGTAAACTAACCGTTAAGGGATTATTCTACTTACTACTTGCTGCTTACTATTCACTGCCTATTTCTTCTAAAACGTCTTTATAAATCTTAATATTTGCCTTTTTATAAAGTGTTTCTACCCAGTTAGCGAGTGCTTTGGTACGCTCATTTTCGCTTACACCCTGGGAAACAATCTGCCGGGTCTTTTTTTCCAGTAATTCCTTAATCAGGGTTTGTCTCCAATAACGCTCAATAGTTTTCATAAAGGTTTCTTCCCTGTCCAGGCCCTGGCGTTGTGCTTCCTGAATTAAAACTTGTTTTCTGACCACTAAATCAAGTATTTTTTCTAAATTTTTTTTCTTATCGCTGTGGACGCCGGGGAAATATTTAATCTCATTTTCGAGGTCCCCAACCGTCATTACATAATCATTTACTCTTGCCGCTACTTTTTCTTTCCCTGTTTTTTCACCGCAGCCGGAAAAAATCATGGCGCAGATTAACCCCGCTATAATCCAGATAAAATTTCCTCTCCTCATTTCATTACCTCCTTTAAGCTAAATTAGAACCTTTAAATTTTTCCCTGTTTATTTTCAACTTTCTATATTACATCATTGTTCTATATCTTACAATTATTTCTTTATTTATTATTTGTTTACCGTTTTTAGGTAACCGTAAACTGTAAACTGTAAACCTGTATTTTTCACCTCGCCCCAATCCCAAACAACACAACCGGTATTGTCTTCATCAAGATCTTAAAGTCCAGCCACAGCGACCAGTTATCAATATATTCCAGGTCCAATTCCATCCATCTCTTGAATCCTATTTTATTCCTGCCACCGGCCTGCCAGAGACAGGTAATGCCCGGCCGCATACTCAAGCGCCTCCTCTGCCAATGCTCGTACTTACCTACTTCGTCGGGAATAGGAGGACGCGGCCCGACTAAGCTCATATGGCCGATAAAAACATTAAATAACTGCGGCAGTTCATCAATACTGATTTTGCGCAAAAAACGGCCCAAAGGTACAATCCGCGGATCATTTTTTATTTTAAATACCGGGCCGTCCATTTCATTTAAATGTTCCAATTCGGCAAGTTTTTCCTCAGCGCCGGTGAACATCGTGCGGAATTTATAAAGAATAAATATCCGGCCGTTCAACCCCATACGTCTTTGCCGGAAAAACACCGATCCCGGCGAAGTAGTTTTGATCAAAAAAGCGGTTATTAATAAAAATGGGGAAATAACAATTAATATTATGCCGGAGACAATTAAATCAAAAGCCCTTTTAATAAACAACTGCCACTCATAGCCAAAGGTTGTTTCAAAACTGATCAGCGGAAAACCGTTCAGTTCTGTTTGCCGTGCCCGGGCGATTTTTAACTCAAATAAATCCGCGGCCACACTGGTTTTTATCCCCTGAACTTCACAGGCGGCAATACTGTCCTGAATACGATGCAGCCAGTTCCTGGGCACTATAAATATAACTTCATCGGTTACTTCTTCCAGTAAAATCCTGGGAATATCCTTTAGTATCCCGATAACTTCAATCCCGAAAAATTCCTTACCCAGTTTAGATATATCATCGTCTACTAATCCATTTATTTTCATCCCCCATTCCGGATGGGCCTGAATCATTTCCACAAACCGCTTTGCCCGCGGGCCGGTGCCGACAATCAATATCCGCCGGAAATTATAACCTTTACGCCGCGCATAATGAGAGATTGAGAGGAATATCCATTTTTCAAGAATAAGCAAGCCGCAGGACATACTGAAAAACATAATAAAAAACAGCCTGCTTATAAACTCTATTTTCAAAATAAAAACTAAGGTGCTAAAGGCCAGAATACTGAAAAACCCTGCCTTAACAATAATCCAGGATATTGCCAGAAGAGGCAAGGTGCGAAAAGGCCGGTATAAACCATTCAGAACAAGCATAAATATCCAAATAGGTATTGATAAAAAAAGTACCGGCAGATAGTGCCAGAGGTCTATTTGTCTGGCAATTACCTGCACCGAAGGAAACAAGTCAAATTTATAAAAAATATCGAGATGGGCGCGTAAAAAATAGCTGACAAAAAAAGCCAGGGCCACAACCACTGCATCCAGAACAATCATTGCCCGCCGGATTAAATTTTCCCGTTCTTTTAACATCTTTTCTCCCTGTCCTGTTTATTCCTGATAATTATTCCCGCCAGACACGCCACGGCCAGCATATTCGCCGGTATGTGAAAATTGAAATCTACCAAACCGTGCAAGGCCAGGCTTAATATTGCCGTGCTGGCGCCTAACATAATTCCATCTATCAATCCCATTGGGCTGTGAACTTTGGTAAAACCCGCCCCGATCACTACTCCGATCATCCACAGTATCAACGGCAGGGCTAAAACGCCCATTTCAGCTGTCATATGCAGGTAAACATTATATGCATAATGCGCCCGGCCGGTCAATTTTTCCGGCCGGTAACCGGGAAATCCCCAGACAAAGGTGCCAATCCCGGTGCCAATTAAGGGATTATCTTTAATCATATCAACGGTTCCCTGCCATACATCTCTGCGGGTCCGGAGAAAATCCCCCCTGCTTACCCTTTCTGTAGTGCGCAGCCGTGTTGCCACAGAATCATACCCGCCATAGATAAAAGCTATTCCCAATATAATAAGCAGAAAGACAATAAGCAGACTTTCTTTTTTTAAAACCTTTTTTCTTATTAAAATAATATTCATAACTATCAGCGAAACGGTAAGGCAAATCCACGCTCCGCGGGATTGCGAAAATATCAGGGCAACAAACATTACCAGAAGCGCTGCTAACAATCCTAATTTGACAAATACCCTGTAGCCGGCAGGCTTAGGCCGCGGGCTACGGGCTAAGAGCAAACCAATTGCCAGAGGAATTGCCAGTTCTAAATATCCGGCAAAATGGTTATGGTTTATATAAGTTGAGGTTAAAAATCCGTCCGGAATCCACCAGGAATGATCCAGCCCTAAAAAATACTGCCCAAGCCCGAAAACAGACATCCCTGCTCCAATAATTATCACTAATCTTACCAGGCGAAGCGTCATCCGTCGGCCAAAGTTGGTTTTTACCAGATAAAAAACCCCCACCATAGCCATTAAACGCATCATCCCCATTATACTTGCATGTTTATAAACGCTAAAAATGCATGAAACCCCTGCCAGCGCGATAAATAACCAAATCGGCAAATCAATTTTGGCTGCGGGCTGTCCTGCCCTGAGCTCATCAAAGATCGGGCTTTGCGTTTTCTTATTGTTTACGTTCCAAAACCAAAAAAACACCAACAGCAGCACTACTACTTCAACAACCGTAGTTGAC
>JAYEPI010000134.1:0-7428 GCA_034723835.1 Candidatus Omnitrophota bacterium
TAATAAAATTAATCCGGGATTTAAATGAAGACAGACAGATAAACGGGATTATGATTCAAAGGCCTTTGCCGGCTCATCTAAACTGGCAGGAGATAAGCAGGTTTATAACCCCGTTAAAAAATACAGAAATGATTTCTCCCACGGTTCTGGCGATAATAGAATTGATCGAGGCAGCCGGGGTGGTTTTAAAAGGTAAAGAGGCAGTGATTATCGGCCGCAGTGATATAATAGGCAGGCCTTTGGCAATGTGTTTGCTCGATAGAAGAATCACGGTTACTATCTGCCATACTGCTACCCGGGACCTGTTATTTCATACCAAACGGGCTGAGATCCTGATAGCTGCCGCCGGAAAACCGCAGTTGGTAAAGCCGGAGATGGTTAAAAAGGGCAGTATAGTGATTGATGTGGGGATAAATAAAGTTGGTGAAAGGATAGTAGGCGATGTGGAATTTGAGGGTGTAGCGAAGAAAGCGGGTTTTATTTCCCCTGTGCCTGGAGGCGTAGGTCCTCTTACAGTTGTTATGTTGATGAGAAATGTGGTTAATGGCTTTAAGTCGCAGAAAAACAAAAAATAACAATGATTAGAAAGATTTCAGATGTTCTTAAGGAGAAAGAGCGAACTTATTCGTTTGAATTTTTTCCCCCGACAACAGAACAGGGCGAAATTAAGTTGTTTAAAGCGGCAAGCGAGTTTAAAAAGCTTAAGCCCGACTTTTTCTCAGTAACATACGGGGCCGGGGGAGGCTCGAGAGAGAAGACTACAAGGATAGTGGATGAACTCCAGAGGCGTTTCGATATTCCCGCGATGCATCATTTTGCCTGTATCGGGCATAGTCCGGCAGAGCTTAAAGAGATAATTAACCGGATGAGGCAGAAGAATATTTACAATGTCCTGGCCTTATATGGAGATCTTCCCAGGGAAACCATTCTCCATAAGCCCGCTCCGGATGCCCTGCAATATTGTTATCAGCTTTGTGAGATGCTAAGGTCTTACGGTGATTTTTTTAGTATTGGGGTTGCCGGTTTTCCCGAGGGGCATGTGGATTTACCGGATAAAGAGACAGATTCTGAGTATCTTAAAATCAAATTAGATGCCGGTGGACAATTTGTGATAACCCAGCTTTTTTTTAATAACCGGGATTATTTTGAATATTTAGAGCGTGTAAGAAAAATAGGCATTACCCAAAGGATTATTCCCGGCATCTTACCGATAACTGATTACCGGGGACTGATAAAGTTCTGTGATAACTGCGGTGCGACTATTCCTAAAGAAATTCATGATATATTTAAGCCTCTTGCCGATGACCGGCAGGCTACTTATAAGGCCGGGGTTGAATTTGCCCTTAAACAGTGCAGTGCCCTTCTTGACGGCGGAGTGCCGGGACTGCATTTTTTTACCTTAAACAAGATTGACCCTGCGCGGGAGATATTAAATAAACTGTTAAATTGATAAACTGTTAAATTGTTAACGGGACAAGAATGTCCCGCCTATCCGCAGGAGAGCAGTTTTTGAAAGGAAAGGAGTGATATATTGTGGCAATTGTAACTCAAGAGATAAAATTAAAAACCCAAGGTGATACAGATATTATAAATATCGCTGATCAGGTCAGAAAGTATATAGAATCCGGCAATTTAAAAGACGGGGTTGTAACCGTATTTGTCCCGGGTTCAACCGCCGGTCTTACGACTATAGAATATGAACCGGGTTTAATAAGAGATGTTGAAAGACTTTTTGAGGAACTTGCCTCAAAGAAAAAGGATTATAGCCATAATTTAACCTGGCAGGACGGGAATGGTTATTCGCACGTAAGAGCAGCGCTTTTAGGACCCAGCTTGAGTGTGCCGTTTGCAGATAAAAAACTTTTACTCGGTACTTGGCAGCAGATCGTGCTGATAGATTTTGATAATCGGCCAAGGTCGCGGAAGATAATAGTGCAGATAGTTGGGGAGTAAATGTATTAAAATCAAATACCCGTCATTCTGCGACTTGATCGCAGAATCCAGGGACAAAATCTAAGAAAAACGAGTTGTCTGGATCCTGTGGTTAAACCACAGGATGACAACACGCTCTAATTATATGAAGCCAATATTACAATTAGCATTGGATTTTTTGAATTTGAACCGGGCGCTTAAGGTGGCCCGGGAAGCAGTCAAAGGAGGTGTGGATTGGCTGGAGGCAGGTACGCCTTTGATAAAGAGCGAAGGGTTGGATGCCGTAAGAAGACTCCGGAAGGAATTTCCTAAAAAAACAATTGTAGCAGATCTAAAGATTATGGATGCCGGCAGGATTGAAACAGAGGCCGCTGCCAAGGCCGGGGCTGATATAATCTGTGTTTTAGGGCTTGCTTCCGACAGTACAATTAGGGAATGCGTGCAGGCAGGAAAAAATTATGGGGCAAAGATAGAAGCTGACCTTATCGAAGTTAAAGACTCAAACATAGAACGAAGAGCAAAACAGATTGAAAAAATAGGGGTTGACTATATAGGAGTGCACTGCGCTATTGACGAACAGATGGAAGGAAAGGATCCATTTTTGAAATTGCGAAAGGTGGCAAAGGCAGTTAAGATACCCTTGGTCTGCGCAGGCGGGATAAACTCTGAAAGTGCTTCCCGGGCACTGAAGGCCGGAGCTGATATCGTGGTAGTCGGCGGTGCGATAACTAAGCACAAATCGCCTGAACAGGCAGTTAGAAGAATAAAAAAGGCAATGACTATTGGTAAGGCCCTGAAAACTAAGTTGTTTAAAAGGGTTTCAGCGGATGAAGTCTATAAAAGTTTAAAAGGTGTTTCTACCCCCAATCTTTCGGATGCGATGCATAGAAGCGGAGAGTTAAAGGGTATTTCTGCGGTCTGCTCAGGATTGAAAATGGTTGGTGAAGCGTTGACTGTTCGGGCCTATCCCGGCGATTGGGCCAAGCCTGTTGAGGCAATTGACCGGGCAAAGTCAGGACAGGTTATAGTGATAGATACCGGAGGTGTGGGGCCGGCAGTATGGGGAGAACTGGCAACCCACGGCGCAATCCAGCGTAAGCTTGCTGGAGTGGTGATAGATGGAGCTGTCCGGGATACTTCCGAGATACGTAAATTGAGATTTCCGGTATTTTCCAGGCTAATAATGCCTGTAGCTGGTGAGCCTAAGGGTTTTGGAGAAATAGATGTTCCGGTGACAGCCGGGGGGGTAAAGATCTATAGTGGTGATTGGATAGTGGGCGATGATGACGGTTTAATTTGTATACCCCGCGATAAAGTTACTGAAGTTGCTAATAGGGCAATGGGTGTTTTAGAGCAGGAAAATAGACTAAGGGAAGAAATCGATCGCGGTTCTACTTTAGGAAAAGTGATAGAGTTACTCCGGTGGGAGAAGAAATAAAAAATGTCGCAAGTTCAGAAAGAATACAGGAATTGGATAAAAAGCAAAGACCTGGTAAGTTTTGAAGTACTTAAGGGAGAAACCAATCTTCTTATCTCGGCTGAAAGGAATTTAACTATTCAAGCAGAAACTCTTACCCAGGAATGCAGGAGGATGATCGAGGATTATATTAAGATTTATCCTCAGTTTAAGGATAGCCTCCGGCCCATGGAAACCTCTGGTGTCGCTGCTCAGGCTGTAGAAAAGATGCTTGCTGCCTCCCGTTTGGCTAATGTAGGCCCAATGGCAGCAGTAGCCGGGTCAGTAGCAGAATATGTGGGTAAAGGACTTTTAAATTTTTCTTCCGAAATAATAGTTGAAAATGGCGGAGATATCTTTATCAAAAGTTCTCAAGACAGAATAGTAGGTATTTATGCGGGAAGGTCTTTATTGAGCGGCAAAGTAAATCTTAAGATTAGTAAAGCTCAATTTCCACTGGGAATATGCACTTCTTCCGGCAAGATTGGACATTCCTTAAGTTTTGGAAAGGCTGATAGTGTGACAGTTATTTCTGATTCTGCGGCTCTTGCTGATGCCGCGGCCACAGCTATCGGGAATATAATTAAAACCCCGGCTGATATTAGCCGGGCAATAGACCGGGCCAAGGCAATTAAAGGCGTAAAAGGAATTGTGATTATTGTCGGTGAGAAGCTTGCTGCCTGGGGTGAAATTGAAATAGCATAAATATACACAGATGATCACAGATGAGAAAACACAGATGATCGCAGATGACATTGTAAAAAACCAGGTTACGATTTTGGCGCAGATAAACACAGATTTTTAAAAACAATGTCTTTTACTTTTTATCTGTGCTCATCTGTATCTTTTAATCTGCGATCATCTGTGTAAATGAAAGAAGTTGGAGGTTAAAAATGATATCCAAAAAAATAGTTTTGCATTTTCCGCATAATTTAGTTGATCAGCCGACCATCTCCCGTTTGGTTAAGAAATATGAGCTTTCGTTTAATATCCTTCAGGCCAAGATTACCCCTGATGAAGAAGGCTTAATGATTATAGAGTTTTCCGGTAAAGAATCAGATTATTATAACGGGATTAAGTACTTACAAAAGTTGGGAGTAGGTATACAGCCTTTGGAAAAGGATGTTCACCGTAACGAAGACAGATGTACTCAATGCGGAGTCTGCACTGTTGTCTGCCCGACCGGCGCCCTATCTATGAATAGAGAGGATATGACAGTTAGTTTTGATGTGTCCAAATGCACAGGTTGCGAACTTTGCGTGCCTGCCTGTCCAGTGAGGGCCATGGAAGTAAAACTAATATAAGGAAGTTTCCGTAATGAATAAATCTATTTTTGTAATTATTATTGCTTTTCTGCTGTTATTTTCAGGATGCAGTCAAGCAAAACAGATTGGGACAAAACCACAAGAAAAGAGCTACTCTGACATTACTATCAACGAGCTTATCCGGAAGATCGAACAAAATGGGGATTTTGTCTTACTCGATGTGAGGACTCCGGCTGAATATGTTCAGGGTTACATAAAAGGAGCTGTTTTAATTTCCCATACTGAGATAGAAACAAGGTACAAAGAATTGGGTTCTCCATGTTGTACAGAGATAGTAGTTTATTGCAGGAGCGGTCGCCGAAGTGTAATTGCCGGTAACTGGTTGGTAAAATCAGGGTTTAGACAGGTCAAAAATCTGCTGGGCGGCATTAAGGCCTGGAAACAAGCCGGTGGTGAAGTTGTAAAAGAAGAATAAGAACAAAGACCGAGCATAATGAATATTATGCAGGAGGTATAAATGCGGGAGCAAATTGAGGAAGTTTTAGAAAAAGAAGTTAGGCCGATATTATCTATACACGGCGGAAACATAGAGCTGGTTGATGTAACGGATGATGGTGTGATCAAGGTGAAGTTAACCGGGGGCTGTGTTGGTTGTGCCTCAGCCCGGATAACCTTAAGGAGCATAGTCGAGCAGGCTGTCAAGTCTAAGGTTCCCCAGGTTAGAAAAGTAGAACCAGTATAAGCCGAAGACGGCGATAATATGATTGTAAAACCTATAGCTGTGGGAGAAATGAAAGCCAATTGCTATATTCTGGGTTGTGAGAGTTCGAATCAGGCTGTGATTATTGACCCTGGCGGTGATTACCAAAGGATTAAGGACATGTTTAAACAGACAGGCCTTGAGCCGAAAATAATTGTCAACACGCACGGTCATATAGACCATATCGCCGCGAATGATAAATTTAATCTTCCGATATATATTCATAAACTTGACGCCGAATGCCTGATAAACCCTGAGCAGAATTTATCCGCACTTTTTGGTCCAGCTTATACCTCGCCGGCGGCTGCCCATTTATTAGAAGATGGGGATAAACTGAAAATAGGGGAGATAGGCTTAGATGTTATTCATACTCCCGGCCATACACCGGGTGGGATATGCCTGAAAACCGATAATATAGTTTTTACCGGAGATACCTTATTTTACCAGGGGATTGGTAGGACGGATTTTCCCGGCGCATCTGAGAAAAACCTTATTAGGTCAATAAAAGAAAAGATATTTACGCTTAGCGATGAGACGGTTATTTACCCTGGCCACGGGCCTTGCTCTACTGTTGGCAGGGAGAAGAGAGAGAATTTATTCTTGTAAAAAAGATAGAATGAGAAGTAAGCAGTAGGCAGTAAGCAGAAGAAATATGGTAGAGATGCATTGAAATTAATAGAAATAGATTGTCAACTTAAAAAATTCAAAGCTTCTAAATAATAAATAGAACCGCGGTACTTAGTAGATTTATTTAAAAGAGAGGTGCGAGAATGGCAAAGATTTTGATAGTTTATTATTCCCGAAGCGGTAATACCAGGAAAATGGCTTCTTTTGTTGAAAGCGGGGTAAAGGCCGAGAATGTAGAGGTGACTTTAAAAGATGTAGTTAAGACTAAAGCTGAGGAGTTGCTTGATTATGACGGGATTATTATCGGCTCGCCGACTTATTACGGCAGTATGGCGGCTGAGGTAAAAGAACTTTTTGATGATAGCGTGAGTTTTCACGGAAAACTTGAAGGCAAGGCAGGTGCGGCTTTTTCTTCGGCGGCAAATATCGGCGGTGGAAACGAAACAACCATAACCGCTATATTAAATGCGATGATTGTTCAGGGAATGATAATTCAGGGTAACCCCCAGGGTGATCATTACGGTCCTGTTTCTATTGGTTCCCCTGATAAGCGTGTTGAAGAACAATGTAAAATTTTAGGACAAAGAACGGCTAAATTGGTGAAGAGGCTTAAATGAAAAAATGTAATCTCGAAGAAAATAAGGCAAGATGTAACTGCACCTATGAACCTTGTGATAAAAAAGGTATTTGTTGTGAATGCATAAGATACCATCAGAAATTAGGCGAGCTCCCGGCCTGCTTTTTCCCCGATGATGTGGAAAAGACATACGACCGCTCGATAGAAAAATTTATCGAGATTTATCAAAAGAAAAAGTAAAGGTTATTATGCCGGAACTACCAGAGGTAGAAACAATAAAAAAAGGACTTCAAAGGTGCATTCTTGGCAAGTTGATAAAAAAGATAGAAGTTGATAAACCCCGGATTATCAAAAAGCCCAGCCTCGGGGAATTCAAGAATCAATTAAGAAAAAAGACTTTTCAGAAAATAATCCGCAGGGGAAAGTATCTTATTTTTCAATTGTCCGGCCGGAAATTTTTGGTCGTTCACTTGAGGCTGACTGGTCAATTGATTTACGGACAAAAAGACAGCAAATCGCGCCTGAATTTTCTTCTTTCCGACGGTAGTTATTTAAATTTAAACAACCGGCGCATGCTTGCCGAAGTAAGGCTGGTTAATGACTATAAAAATGTTTCCGGGATTGCTAAACTTGGCTATGAACCTTTATCCCGGGAGTTTAATTTAGATGCCTTTGGCCGGGGAATAAAAAAGACAAGAAGGAAAATCAAGGCGGTTTTAATGGACCAAACTTTTATTGCCGGGATAGGTAATATTTATTCTCAAGAAGCGTTATTCCGGGCGAATGTTGACCCTTGCCGCGAAGCTTGCTC
>JAYEPI010000135.1:0-7380 GCA_034723835.1 Candidatus Omnitrophota bacterium
ACAATCCAGAAAAATGCATTCTGTTATTCCCCGATTAAATCGGGGAATAACAGAAATAGGCACCTTCGGGTAGATTTTTTTGACAAAATTCCGGCGTTCATATATAATAAATATATGAAAAAAGTGAGAAAGATTATTTTAAGGACAGTCCTGGTAACTATCCTTATAATCTGTGCGGCCAGCTGGTATCTGAACAATATCTTCCTGCCCCAGCAAGTAAAGCTATGGATAGTTAATTTCCTCGGTAAAGAAACAAGCCGCCAGGTCTCACTTGAAAAGGTCGGTTATAATATATTCAAGGGAATAGTACTAAAAGGCCTGACTGTTTTTGAAGACAGCGCCGAGCTAAATGAAAAATTTTTAACCGTAGAAGAAATATATTTTAAACTCCCCCTGCCCCCTCTCTTTGGCCGCAAGCTTATAATTACCAATCTATATATCCAGTCGCCGGAACTGGCCGTTACCAGAAGAAAATCAAAAGACTGGAATTTTTCAAGTATACTAACTACTAAGCCTGGAGATAAACGGGGTAAGTTTGCAGCTCTGATCTCCCGGGCAGTCATTTCCGAGGGGAAAATTTCATTTACCGACCTGACTAAAGATCCGCAATTTGATACTCAGATAGAAGCAATAAACGGCAAGATATACCTGACACTGCCGGCCAATATAAATTTTGAATTCAATTTAACAGCAGCGCAGACTCCGGCAATTACTGTTCAATCCAGCGGAACGTATAATTTTCTTCTAAAAACTTTAAACCTAAAACTTAATACAAAAGATATTCTCTTAACCGATTATGCCGCTTATTACCGGGAAACCGTCCCGTTTGAGGTTCTGGAAGGAAAAGCTGATTTAGAACTTGTCTTTTCTTCGGACAAAGACAAAAACATCCACTTGCAGGGAACCTCATCCATTAAACAGCTTAATGTCCAGCAAGAATTATCCACCCTTCCCCTGGCCAAAAAAACCCTCAAGGATAAACTAAAAGGCACCGGAAATCTGACGATAACCACCAACTTAGCCTATAACCTGGATAAAAAATCCGATATTGAATATAGCGGAGATATAACATTCAGCAATTTCACTTTCAGGGGCCTGCCGGCAATTGAGACCCTTGAAAACATAAATGGAAAAATAGAGTTTTTCGAAAATATCCTTTCTACCGCGGCGCTGAACTTAGTTGTTTTTGGCGCGCCAATATCTCTCAAGGGAAAGCTCAGTAATTTCAATAATCCCCTCATAGAGGCAAGTTTAACCTCTGACATAGACCTGTCCAAAACCAGGGACTCGCTTCCTGCCCAACTTAAAAATAAATTCAATCAGATAACTGTTGCGGGAAAGGCGCTGTTATCTATGGGCCTAGAGGGCGGTATAAGGCATATCCAATATTCGGGCCAGGCAGAATTTAGTAATGCCTCGGTTAAAAATACACTTTTGGCTGAAGGTTTAAAAGATATCAATGGAATACTGCAATTTAATAATAACGGCCTGTCTGTTCCTGAGGTTACATTTTTTTATAACGATACTGCCTTTAAATTAAACGGGAGTTTGGCAAGCTTTAATAAACCAAATATTGATTTTAACCTTTCTTCTAAAGACCTGGATCTTCACGGAGGATTAATCCTTAAAGATAAACTCAATCCTAAAGACGAAAATATTTATATAGCAAAGGTTGAAGGAAAATATTTTGATTCTTCATTTAATTTAACCGGTAATATTGCCGGTTTTAAAAAACCGCTGCTTAACCTGCAGGGAGATGTGGATTTTAACCTAAACGATTTAACAAAAATAGCTGCGCCGGAGTATTCACAGGAGCTGTCCGATCTAAATCCTAAAGGCAGGTTATCATTAAGCGGTAAGGCCGGAGGGAAATGGAATGAATGGAAAGACTGGTCAGGAATTATAGAGGCAAAGTCTAAAAGAATATCAATTAAAGAAATAACCCTTGAGCGCCTGCTTTTAGATGTCAAGGTGGAAGATGAGAAAATCTTTCTGGTTAAATTGGCTGCCAGTCCTTACGGAGGAATTCTGACCTCTACCGGCTTTATGGAATTAGGGCAGCCTCATCCCTATTATAAAATGGAGATAGACCTTTTAAACCTTGACCTGGGGGAGATAGGTAAAGAACCGGTTTTAAACTGGCCCTATAGTTCGGGGTATCTGACCGGCAAGCTCAATCTTGAAGGCTATAAGAAAAAGCCGGAAACCATAATCGGGAAAGGCTGGATCAAGATAGGGGAAGGCAAATTCTGGGAAATACCATTATTCAAAGATTTAGCTAATACGCTTTATTTCCCCAATCTGCAAAAGGTATTGTTCAAACGCGGGTTTACCACCTTCATTGTGGCTGATAAAGCGGTAAGGACCTCTGATCTTTTACTTGAAGGCGAAGGCCTAAACCTTAGCGCTAAAGGATTGGTTGGATTTGACGGCAATTTGAATTTCAGCATTACCACTGAACTGGCTCGCGGACTCACCCAGCAATCGCCGGAATTGGGTAAAATCGCCAATATGATAATGAGCGGTTTATGGAATTATATAATAGAGATTCGGTTAAAAGGAACAATTAAAGAACCGGAGTACTCTATTATGCCTAAACTGCCGATTAAAAGTTTAATTGAGAGATAAATTTTTTTATCTGCCGAAGGGCCTTTGCCCGATGACTTATCCGGTTTTTCAGGTTGGATTCTATCTGGGCAAATGTTTTCCGGTAACCTGAAACTATAAATACCGGGTCATAACCAAACCCTTTTCCCCCGGCTGGATTAAAACTAATACGGCCTTCGCAGTCTCCCTTTACCACCTTAGCTATTTTCCCGTCCGGGCTACTGACTGCCATCACAGAGGTAAACCGGGCGGTTCTTTTTTCCTCCGGCACATCCTTCATAATTTCAAGCAGTTTCTTAATGTTGGCCTTGTCATTTTGCTTTTTGCCGGCAAAACGGGCAGAGTGAACCCCGGGTTTCCCGTTTAATGCCTCTACTTCCAGGCCTGAGTCATCAGCTAACGTCCATTTATTGGTAAACCGGGCCGTAACTACTGCTTTTTTAACGGCATTATCCTCAAAATTTCTGCCTTCCTCTTTTATCTCTGAAAGTCCCGGATAATCCTCAAGCGAAAGCACTTTAACGTCAAAATCTTCCAGAATCTTTTCTATCTCCTGTCTCTTTTTCTTATTCCGGGTGGCTATTACTAATTCCATATACCTCTACCCATCTACACCTCGTAGGTGTAAATAGGTACCTATTTACACCTACGAGGTGTGAGTTTCCTGTGGTTATATTTAAATATGCTCCTTCCACATGAGTCAATCGCTACTATTGCCGGAAATCCTCTTACTTGAAGTTGATAAACAGCCTCTGGACCCAGCTCAGGGTAAGCCACAATGCCGGCCTTATGCACCTTCCGGGCCAAAAACGCGCCTGCCCCGCCGATAGTCACAAAATAAACTCCCTGGTATTTTTTCAAGGCATCTATTACCGCTAAAGACCTGTTTCCTTTACCAATTAAGGCTTTTACGCCCTTTTTAAGCAATAACGGAGTAAAAACGTCCATTCTTGAAGAAGTGGTTGGTCCGCAGGAACCTATTGCCCGGCCCGGCAAAGCAGGTGTCGGGCCTGTATAGTAAATGGCCTTATTAACCAAAGAAAAAGGCATCTTTTTTCTTTTTTTTATAGCCTCTGTCAATTTCTGATGAGCCCTATCTCTTAAAGTATATAAACTACCCCAGAGCTCAACCTTATCCCCGGCTTTTAATTCTTTAATTATATCCTTACTTAAAGGAAGAAATAATTTTTTCATATCGTTCTAACTGCTCTTCTCAAGGCATGACAGCTCATATTTATCGCTAACGGCATACCTGCGATATGGGTAGGCCGGGTAAGAATATTCACGCCCAAAGCCGTAGTCTTACCTCCCAGCCCCATTGGCCCAATACCTAAGCAATTGATGTCTTTTAAAATATTCCGCTCTAATTCAGCAAGCTCGGATTTACGGTTAGTATGATTGACCGGCAGCAGCAGCGCCTGCTTGGAAAGAATAAGCGCCTGATCAGCGGTGCCGCCGATACCTATGCCCAGGATTAACGGAGGGCAGGCATTCAAACCTTTTTCCCTGACTGCCTGGCTGACAACCTCTCTTATTCTGCCGGTATCGTCGGTCGGATTTAACATTACCAGGCTGCTGACATTTTCACTGCCAAAACCTTTAGGCATCAGGCTAATCTTAAAATCTTTGCCGGCTGTAATTTTAATGTGAATTACAGCCGGGATAAAGCCAGCCGGGCCTTTCCTGCTTAAGGGATTAGGTATAATGGACTTCCTAAAATATCCTTTTTGGTAGCCTTTTTTTACTCCTCTATTAACAGCGCGGTCAAGATCGCCGTCAAGCGTAACATCCCTGCCCAGCTCAATAAACACTACAACCATCCCCGTATCCTGACAAATAGCCATTTTCTGTTCCCGGGCCAGAAAGGCATTCTGGACAATTACATCTAATATCCACCGGGCCCGTTTATTTCTCTCCTGCTTTAAAGCTGTCTTAAGGCTATCAAGAACATCTTTACATAAAACCGTATTGGCCTCGATGCATAATTCACTAACAATCTGGCTAATTTCATCCGCCTTTATCCGCCTCATCTTTATCTCCTCAACCCGCATACACCTCGTAGGTGTATGCGGGTAAGATCATTCCAAAAGCAAATCTTTAATCCTTGCTAATTCCCGTTGATAATCAATGTGAGAATTTACAAATTCCTTATAACCTTGGGGAGTTACATCTAATATTCCAGAATAATTACATATTCTTTCTCCATCCTCTACTTCTCCCAAATATTCCTTGTAGGAAGAAAACTGCCAATCTTGAGGTTTGTTCACCAAATAAGCAGTTACAGGATTCAAATGAACATACCTGGTTAAGTGAAGCAACTGTTCATCTGTTCTTACCAAAACACGCCGGAACCTGCCTTCCCACAATGGACCTTTCCTTTTAATCTTAATGTTAAAATACCGAGTATAGCTATTAAGAATATTGCTCATAAAAATAGATATCCCTTTCTCCTTTGACTGTTTTAAAACCAAATGGAGATGCGTAGGCATAAGACAATAAGCAATTATCTCTATCAACTTTTCTTTCTTCGCAAGATGCTTTTGAAAAGAGTCTTTTTCATTACTTAATTTTTTAAACATAGCAAACCTCAGTTGAGCTTCCAAGTTATAATACTTAAACAAATTTTTCATTCTCTCACACTCTGAAATATTTTTAAAAATTTCAAAGTCCGCAATACTTTTAGAAAAAATATGATAGATTTCTCCCGTCACCAAGGGAAACTTTTTTGTCGCCATTAAAGCAACTCCTGTTTTCTCAACCCACATACACCTACGAGGTGTATGTGGGGTATTGAGCAATGACCGTGGTTTTGATTCCACCGCGGACATTAAATTCAGCGCTGACCATCAGCCAACGCGGCTTGCAGGTTCTGACCAGGTCTTCTAATATCTTATTAACCGTATGCTCATGAAAAATGCCTATATTGCGGTAGAAAATCAAATACATCTTAAGGGATTTTAATTCCAAACATTGCTTATCCGGCGAATATCGAACACGGATAACAGCAAAATCAGGAAGGCCCGTCTTGGGGCACAGGCAGGTAAATTCAGGAAAATCTAAATTAATGGTATATTCTTTATCCTGATACTGATTTTCCCAGACTTCTATCAGGGGTGTTTTCAATTTTCGGACATCGGCCTGCAGCCTGCTGTAAGATGATCTCTTTTTCACTATCTCAACCCCATAACTTTATGCATCTGGCAGATTATCCGCACATCGGATAATCTAGAAAGGCACAATTCCTGAAATTGCCTGGCCTTTCCCATCAATTCATTTCCCATTTCAAAAGAATTAGGCTGAAGAACAAGCGGCAGGTTAAAATCAGCAACCAGTTCTACAGCGCGCCGGACATCTTCTTCCTGCGTTGAATTGCAAATTACCACTTTAACAAAGGCATCTGCCTGCGAAGCAATCTCTAAAAATCTCTTGTGTTCCGGCCAGAAACCTCTCAGCCTAGTCGAAGAAGGAAGCTTAAGATCCACGGAAACAATGTCTATCCAGTTGATTATTTCCTCTAATGAGCCCGGCAGGGTGCCGTTTGTCTCAAGATATATTTTCCAGCCCGGCCCTTTTAGCTTTTCCAGCAACCTTTTTAAAAATTCTTTCTGAACTAACGGTTCACCGCCGGTCAAGGCCAGAGAATGAAAATTGTTGTTAAATCCTTCGATTATTTCAACTATTTCACCGGCAGAATATTCCTTATAGCCGGTCAAACGGGTATCGCAGAAACTACATTTCAGATTACAGCCAAAAGTCCTCACAAATACCTGCGGTAAGCCCTGGTATATTCCTTCCCCCTGCAGGCTGGTAAATATCTCGGAAATTCTGCCTTTAATCATAAATTGGATCTTTCAGGCCTGCCTGCCTAAATCCTTTTGCCCTTAAAATACAACTATCACATCTTTGGCAAGGATATTTTCCTCCTTTATAGCACGACCACGTAAGATGATAGGGAACCTTTAACTTTACACCTAATTTGATAATCCCGGCCTTTGATTTAAAAATCAAAGGAGCTAATATCTTTATCCTGCGGCCCTCAACCGCAGACTTTGTAGCCCGGTCTGCCATTTTCCTGAAGGCCTTAAAATATTCCGGACGGCAGTCGGGATATCCGCTGTAATCAACAGAGTTGGCACCGATAAATACGGCTTCGGCCTTAACAGCCTCTGCCCAGGAAAGAGCGCAGCTTAAAAATATTGTATTCCTCGCCGATACATAAGTCGAAGGAACGGTAACTGGTAATTGGTAATTGGTAATTGGCAGCTTTTTCTTCTTATTTACCAAGCTTGACTTCAGCCAGGGAAGTTCAAGCTTAACCATCTTAAAAGACACCTTTATCCTTTTACAAATAGAAATAGCTTTAGTTATTTCTATTTTATGCCTCTGTCCGTAGTCAAAAATCAAACAACGGACTTTATAGCCTTTTGAACAGGCGAAAAATAAGGTGGTTGCCGAATCAAGCCCCCCGCTTAGTAAGACTATTGCTTTTTTCATCTATAAATCTTGAGTACAATTAAATTGCTAAACTGTTAAATTGTTAAATTGTTTGGCCGATAGGTTGCTGAGGATGTGTCTGTTTCCCAGACAATCACCTCTTTAACCCTTAATCCTTTTTTTTTAATCAAGCCGGTTAATTCCAAATATATGTACCGGGCAATATGCTCTGAGGTAGTATTGCATTTTTTGAAATAGGGTATTTCATTTAAATAACCATGGTCTAATTTAACTAAGATGCGGTTTAACTTTTGTTTTATCTTTCTGAAATCAATAACC
>JAYEPI010000136.1:0-7336 GCA_034723835.1 Candidatus Omnitrophota bacterium
AACCCGCGGGTCAAAACTCCTGTAAGGCGGGCTAAGAAGTATTATTCCATACTCAGTATCAAGCTTTTTTGCAACCATATCCATACACTTAAGAAGCCTTTCCCGGGGAGCAATTTCAGCTATCACTGCCCATGACTGAGAATTAAGGTAAATCTTACCTTCCCGGCAATCTGAAGAGCCAATTGGTCTTCCTTTGCTGTCAAAAGCACGAACATACCAGTTACCGTCCCAGGCAACCCGATTAATTGTCCTTTGCATTTTCCGGGCTAATTCGGAAAACATTAAACTATCATTTTTTTTGTTGATAGCTTGAGCCAACCCGGCCATCTGACGGCAAACAAAACAAAGAAGCTGCCCAACCCATACACTTTCCGCGCCCGAACCCATATTATTAAGGCAATCGTTCCAGTCGGCATAACCCATTAGAGGCAATCCATGCCTGCCAAGATGATTAAAGGAATAATCGATTGCCCGACTAAGATGGTTGTAAAGTGTATCTTTACCCTGATTGGTGAAAGGAATTTTTTTACCCAAAAAATCTGTATCTCCGCTTTCCTTAATATAACCGGCTGTAGAAACAATCAGCCAGAGATGGTCATCGGAATAACCGGTCTTGTCCCCCTTTTTGGTAAGGGGAAAATACTGGTGGAAAGAACTGCCGTCTTTAAATTGATTATTTGCCAAATCCTCAATTCTCTGTTTTACTTTACCTGGAACAGAATGTAACACACCTAAGCAATCCTGGTTAGAATCACGAAACCCCATACCCCGGCCAATGCCCGCCTCGTAATAAGAAGCAGAACGCGACCAATTAAAGGTAGTGTGGCACTGATACGCATTCCAGGTATTGACCATGGTATTCACTTCTTTGTCCGGACTTATAACACGGCAATCAAGATAGGTTTGCCAACTCTGTTTGATTTTATCCAGTTCACTTAAAGCAACTTTTAAATCAGTGAATTTAGCAATCCGGCTTTGGGCCTTGCGCTTGTTTTGCTCCACGCCAAGCACAAAAACAATAGTCTGCTCTTCTTTAGGCTTAAGCCTCAAATAAAACGATTGCGAACCAATTGGGTTCCCGCCTACAGCCTGAGAATTAAAAGAACGGGCTTTCTCTACAGCCAGGGGATTGGACTCACTGCGGTAAGGGCCAATGAATTTTTCCCGGTCACAATCAAAACCCCCGGGCCTGCGGCTTGCGCCCAAATAAGCCAAAGAAGAAAAACCTGCCTTCGGGTAATAATTGGTCAGATGATAGATTATCCCGTCCTGGCAAAGGCAATTGGCAATATTCAAGGTATATTGAAAGTCAGCAGCATCTGCCACTGCCTGCCAGAGGCAGAATTCCACATAAGAAAAAACCGCTAAATTCCTAACCTTTTTGCTTGAATTTTGCAGGCGTAAAATCCAGATTTCCAGGTTTTCACTGCGGGGGACAAAATAGGTAACTTCGCTGTTTATCTGTTTATATCCAGCGTTTATTTTGGTATAACTTAACCCGTGCCGGCACTCATACTTAAACTCCTTAAGGGGTTTTATTACCGGCTGCCAGGAACATGACCAGAACTCACCGGTTTCCTTATCACAAAGATATAAGTATCTTCCCGGCCGGTCTACCGGCAGGTTATTATAGCGATAACGCAAGATCCGTTTATCGCGCGGGTCCTTATGAAAACTGTAGCCCCCGGCGGTATTGGAAATTATTGCGCAATATTCGTCTACGCCTAAATAATTGATCCACGGCGTAGGCGTATCCGGCCGGGTAATCACATATTCTTTGTTTTTCTCGTCAAAATGTCCGTAGTTCATAGCCCGCTCTATCCCCTCCTGTTATTAATATCGATTACTAATGTAAAAACAGGCTTATTTTAACATTCGGTTTGTTAATTGTCAAGCAGATCTGTTTGCAAGATCTGCTTACGAGTGCTACCTTATTGTCATCCTGTGGTTTAACCCTGGATTAATTGCTTCCAGGGCAGACCACAGGATCTAGGTAAATATCGTTTCTCTGGATCCTGCGGTCAAGCCGCAGGATAACGTTTCAAAAAAAGCCGCAGGATGACGTTATTCATTTGTCATCCTGTGGTTCAACCACAGGATCCAGGTAAATAGGAAAGTTTTAGTAATCGTAGAATATATCTTAGAAAAGCTCGATAGTCATAGGCCGAACAGTTACAATAAAGTCTTTATCGGAAATTCTGCCCTGCGGTAATAACTTTACTTCCAATTCCTTGGGTGAAATTAGATTATATTCCCGGGGTATGCTTTCAGAGTTTAATTGTATTTTATAAACTCCAGGGATAACATACTTAAAAACAAATCTGCCATTTTCATCACTGGTAGCCGTTTTAAATTTAGGCATCAATGAAATAACAGCATCCTCTATGCCCTCTTCACCCAGGTCATAAATTCCATTATTATTTTCATCAGCAAACACCCTTCCCCCGACAACAGCATATTCTATAAAGGCAAAATCTACTTCTCCGAATTCCCTTGATTTCACAATTACAGTTTTTTCAAACCCCTCCTCTGATGCTAATTCAATAGGTAACCCTGTTGGATCTAATTTAATTGTTTTTTCTCCGGGCACAACCTTTTCCATAAAATAAATTCCATGCTCATCTGTCTGCGCTGCATTCTCTTTAGGAATCCGAACCAGGATATTTGATAAACCCTCCTCCCCTTCATCGTATAAGGCATTTCCATTCTTATCTATAAATACCCTGCCTGCTACTTCGCCCCATTTAGCAGGACTGCTTATGCCAAATCCATAGGAAAGTTTCAAGAAAGCTGACCAGGCCTTTGAATTCCACTCTTCATCATTGGTTATATCATAAGGGGCAAAATTGAAATGAAAACCAATGCTTTTATATTCATCAATTTTCCAGTCACTGCCTAATCTCAATGTTATGCGATCGACATCTTTAGCGCTGTCTCTTCTCCTATTATATAATCTCGAATTAGCATAAACAGAAAAATCTCGGCTCAAATAATACTTAAAGTTCAGGCTTGTGGTATAACGCGTTGAATCGTCTCTAACCAATGATTCACGAATTGTCCGGCTTATAGACTGTCTTAACCTTACATAAGAGCCTTTTATAGGGGGGAGGGTTTTATATAAAGATACCGAACCGCTGTAGCTGTCTGAATAATAATCGTCTCCGTCTTCGATTCTATCATACTCGTAATGATTGTAATTAAAAGAACATCTGAGATCATACCAATCTTGAAATAGGTTAAACCTGTAGCTTCCGGAATCTGAACCAGTCAAATCCAGGCCCGGTTTATCTGTTCTACTGGAGCCTCGCGAATAACCAAAATTAATACCAGTATTCGTAGGTAATGATAAGGTTGAACCTATAGACAGATACTTACTCTTCGTTGTTGGCTGGCTGTCTATGTCCTCTACATTATCACGCCACTGGTTATAACCTCCGTAAAAGGAAACCATTTTGCTTACCCGATATCTGCTGTATGCATTCCAGCGCGCAAAATCCTGATAAAATTCAGGATTACCTAATGACGCGTAATCATTACCCGTAAATTCGTACTCGTATCTTAGTGAAATGTTCCTCTTATCCATCCTTGCTTTAACCCGCCAATTATTATCCTGTACCAGGCTATGCTTCATATTGTCAGGATAGTAATTACAAAGCGCATATTGACCGGAAAGCGTCAGGTCATAAGGCATACGTAAAACAGCATCCCCCATAGCCACAAGGTTTCTTCTGGCAAAAGAAGTAGTGCCTGCCTTATTGGGATCTTCTGCTTCAGCATTCATACCCAGCAGTACAGTTTTAAAATTTATTTTATTCAAAGCATACCTCTGCTCAATACCTAAAATATTACCCAAATACTTCACCGACCCAACTTCCGCAGGCCCTGATATTGTAATAATATCTCTCTTACCGGCATATAATTTACTTGTAAACGGTTTATGAAAGGTAGTTATTTTTACGCCTTCATAGCCTCCTGACTGTGAGAAGGGAGATAAATTAAGGCCAAGGTCTAAAAATTCAATCTGCGTATCTTCGCTGTAAAGACCAATAAATTTACTATCCTCAACCAAATTTTTATCACCTTCATCCTTCCATCTAAATTTAGAATTAAATTTATAATCATAAAAATCCCCTTTTATACGCAGTTGTTCGATCTTTGAGCTATTTTCAGCTAAGTTATTGTAGGAATAACCAAAATAATTATAGAAATTGATATCTATATCCGGCTGAACCTCAGGCGGTATCCTTTTTAATAAACTTCCTAAAACCACCGGCCGTTTCTTAACCAACTGCTTTTTAGCCCCTTCCTCTATTTTGGTTTCTTCGGGCTTTGGCATAGTAAAGGTAGTAAACTCACCGGGGAAAGGCTTGCTTTTTATCATTATCTTTTTACCCGCCGGGTCCCAATCTATCTCCATAGCCAAAAGCTCCCCCAAATCTTTGAGGTCAACCATCACCTTGCCTTCATATTTTAATATGGGATGTTTAAGGGTAAGATACGTTCCTTTATTTAAAAGAACTTCTTTCTTGCCTATGTTTAATTGAAGGATCAAATCATCGCGAATTAGATTATAACTATTTTTACCTAAGGAAAAGAGCACCATATCAAACATTCTGCTAACCTCATCCAAAGGAAGCCAAACATCACTTTTCTTAATAATAACCGGACTTAACACAACCTCCTGACTATTCATATATACCCGGGCTCCGCTGAATAAGTCATAATCTTTTAGTTTGCCGGAAGTAACTGTTTCGCCCGGCCCTGGTTTTATTATCCATTCAGACGCTGTTTCCGGCTTTGGCTTTGGCAGCAGCCTTCCCATGGCTGTTATAATCGGCTTCTTTTCCTCTTTTGTTTTCTTCTCTTTTTTTAACATCTCAGGCAGTATTGCCTCTTCTTCTTTCAACCTTTTTTCAACCTTTCTCATTGTCTTTTTCAAGGCCTTTTCTTTTTGTTTTTGTTCGGCAAATTTACCTTTTACTTTTACTCCCTGTTTTTTCTCTATTTGTTTTATTAACCTCTGCGCTTCTTCATGACCTGGCTGGACCAGCAATGCCTTTCGTAATTCGTGCAGTGCTCCTTCAAAATTGCCTCTTTCATAATATTCATTAGCTATTTCCAATAAGAAATCAGTAACCATACTGGCAGATACATCAGGCACGCAGGCATCTATTCCAAACATAAAAAGCATAGTAAATACAGTTAGAAATAAAGTTTTTTTAAACATTTTTAAAGTCTTTAATATCCAGGACAAAAAAAGAGACCCTCATCTTTTTTGATCTCTTCTTTTCCGGTCTCTTTAAAAAATAAGAACCTATTTGTTGATAAACGAGGCCTGGCCTCCCAATAATTCTTTTCCTCCATAATCTATAAGGGCCCGAATTACATATTGGCCTTCTCCTAATGTCTCCTTACAAGTCACTGTAAATGTTCGGCTCATCCCGGGAAGAATACCTCCTTTTTCAGGATTCAACTCTAAAATCTCCTGTTCTTCTTGGTGGACATTTAATATTTGTATGGTTCCTTTCGGACGGATAAGCAGGTTTCCTAAATTCTTTATCATGCAAGATACCTTAGAAGTAACAACGCCTTCCTTTTCTAAATTAACCCCTCTTAATTGGGTTAATTTCGCCTTATACTCAGTAGTGCCGGCAATATCAATCAAAACAACCGCGCCTATCCTGAGGGCAGTCGAGGTTTGTATACCACCGGATTTAGTAGATGGAATAAGCACTTCAAAAAATGTTATGCCATAATATCCGCCTCTTGCCTTGGGAGGAACCTTTACCTGAAGCTTAACCACCTGTTCCTGGCCCGGGGCCAAGGTAAACCCATCCGGTTTCAATTTAATCCACTCTGCGCAAGACCAGGGTGTTGTTCCGGGGGGGAGAAAATCAATTTCTCCGTCAGGCGCGTTTATTACATCCTCAACGTAGGCCTTGACATTTATAGGCACCTGCGAACGGCTATTGCTAATCGTAATATAGCTATTTTTCTTCTCTCCGGGATTAACAATAAGCTCTATTCTGGAAGGGGAAACATTAAACCTAACAGCAAAGACATCACCGGGCATAATAAAAACAAACAACAAAACAAAAAGACTGCTATATATTATAACCCTTCTCATTGTTTTAAACTCCAACATTCAGACAGTGTCGCAATTCATTTTTCGAACAATCATATACAACATATTGTAGGGGTTCGAGTTATCGAACCCTTTATAGAGGGCTTGATAAATCAAGCCCCTACATTGTGACACAGTCTGATTTCTACAGTAACTCAATCATAGTATAACGCATTATACCGCGATAGTTTCCCGGCGCCTGACCCCGGGGTATGGAAATACGATACTCAAAGCGGATCTTAACAGCACCCCCATTGGTATCATTAGGCCCGCTTGTATAAACAAGCGCGGGAGTATCAAGAAAGCCTTTAAATATATCTCTATTACAAATTATGCCGTCTCCGTTTATAACCGAACTAACCTGCCATTCAAAATTCTCATAAGGTATAAAATACATCCCTGAACTGAATGGCTCGGCTAAGTGAACTTTAAGATACCAGGTATTATTGTTATCGGATATGCAGGCAACCTGATTATGATAAAACCCTTCATCATGCAGTTCCTTGGTCTGGTTTATGTCCATAAAACCAAAATCAATTATATCGCCGTCTACTATTAGTTCGAATTCGGCATAAGCAGAAGTGCTGATAAAAATTATACTAATAATGAAAAATATTGTTCTAATTAAACTCTTTTTCATTTTAAGGCGACTCGGTCATTGAATAAGAAATGGCGGTGTGATAATGGCCGGCAGTTATCCCGCCGGGAGGCTTTAATGCATATTTAAGGTAAATATTCACCTCTTTGCCCCGGCTATCCTCCAGGCCGCTGGTATAAACCAAAACCGGCTGGTCTTTAAAGCTCTGCCATCCTTCTACTTTAATACCGTCTCCGTCCGTTGAACACACCTGCCACTTAAGCCGGTCATTCGGTATAATATCTCCTTTTTCTCCCCGGAGTTCTTCGGAAAGAGACATCTTTAAATACCATGTTGTATTATTATTAGAGATGGCTGTCACCCGGTTATAATAGCGTTCCGGATAAAGCTCTATTCGTTTTCCCGGTTTAATCAGGCCAAAATCAAGACTGTCCTCATCTATAGACAACCTGAATGTAGAGCCAACCACTACCGTGGCAATAACGTCTTCAAATCTCTCATCAACAGCATAAGCACTCGAAGAAATAAACAACAAAATTATTAATAATACAAATAATTTCTTAGGCATTTATTAAAAATTGCTTTCCCTGAATAAAGCAGGAATAAATTTCTGG
>JAYEPI010000137.1:0-7246 GCA_034723835.1 Candidatus Omnitrophota bacterium
GTCTTTAAGTGCGCGGGTGGCTTCAATTATAGTTCCGCCGGTAGATATAATATCATCGACTATGACTACATTTTTGCCTTTCACTTCTCCCAGGATATTCATAACCTCTGCCTGTTGATCGTCTATTCGGCGTTTATCAACTATGGCCAAAGACGCTGAAAGCCTCTTAGAATATGCCCGGGCCGTTTTTATTCCACCGACATCCGGGGAAACAACCACTAAGTCATTTAACTTGAGTTCTGAAAAATAGTCAACCAATATATTAACTGCGTAAAGATTATCTACCGGGATATCAAAAAATCCCTGAATCTGATCTGCATGCAGATCTATGGTGAGAACTCTATCAGCACCGGCCACACCCAAAAGATCGGCTACTAACTTAGCGGTTATCGGAACCCTGGGCCTATCTTTTCTATCCTGCCGGGCATATCCATAATAAGGCAGGACAGCCGTTATTCTCTGAGCAGAAGCACGGGCAGCCGCGTCTATTAAAATAAGCATCTCCATTAGATTATCTGCCGGCGGATAGATAGATTGGACTATAAATACATCTTTTTCTCTAATATTTTCTTCTATTTTTACCGATATTTCCCCATCGCTAAATCTGCCAACATTAACATTGCCTAAACGCAGCCTGAGATATTTAGCTATACCTTTTGCCAGATCTTTACTGGCATTCCCGCTAAATACGGTTAATCTGTCCTTCATAATCGCCCCCTTGTTTATATTGCTGAACTGTTAAATTAATTTAAACACGAATTATCACGAATGCTGATAGGTGATAGCTCATAGGTCATAGGTGACTTTAAATATCATCATTTACCTATCAGCTATCAGCTATGACCTAACTTATTCGTGGTCATTCGTGTATAGGTATTTTTTATTTGCAATTTAACCATTTAACGGTTTAACCATTCAACCATTTAACAGTTTAAGGCTGCTTTTTTCTCAAGATCTTTGCCGGAATACCCGCCACTACTGCATGCGGTGGAACATCTTTACGCGCAGTCACAACACTTCCTGCACCAGTCACAGCACCCCTCCCGATTTTAACCGGCGCAATCAAAATAGTGCCGGATCCGATAAATGCATCCCGGCCAATAAAGGTTTGATTCTTTTCTTTGCCGTTATAATTAGCGATAATTGTGCCTGCTCCGATATTGACATTGCTTTTAATGATGCAATCCCCGATATAAGAATGGTGCTTTATCCTGCTTGATTTTCCGATATCCGACCTTACCAGTTCAACAAAATTGCCTATTTTCGCATTATCGGCGACTCTACACCTTTCTCTAATTCTACAAAAAGGGCCTATTTGGCAATCTCTGCCTATTATTACCTCTCCCTCAATAAACGTGTAGGGATAAATAATGCTATCCCGGCCTATCTTAACCTTGCTCCCTATATAGGTAGTCTTCGGATCTAAGATAGTAACACCGTTATTCATAAGCTGATTCAATATTTTCTGCCTCAATATCTGTTCTGCCTGCGCTAATTCGGCCTTAGAATTTATGCCTAATGCCTCAACCGGATCAAGGCTTATTACAGATTCTATTTTTAAGCCTTCCCCGGCAAATAAAGAAATAATATCAGTCAAGTAATATTCTCTTTTTTTGTTCTGAAGGGTAATTTTTTTCAACAGTCTGAAAAGGTGTTTATTATTAAAAATATAATTTCCTGAATTTATTTCGCGCTCCTGTTGTTCAGCCGCAGTAGCATCTTTGTCTTCTACTATTTTAATTATACGGCCTTTATTATTTCTTATAACCCGGCCATATCCGCCGGGTTTCTCTAAAACAGTAGTTAATACCGCGCAATCTGCTTTTGAAAGCCTGAATTTAGCAACTAATTTTTTCATGGTCTTAAGTGTAATCAGCGGTGTATCGGCACATAACACCAATAAGTCATTTTTTAAACCAGCAACCGTATCCTGCGCCTGGAGAAGGGCATTGGCTGTCCCTGATAACTGCCTTTGCCTTACCAGGCCTACCTTTCCTTTAAGATAACCGGAAACCAACTCATATTGATAACCCGCCACTACTATAATCTTTTTTAATCCCATATGTTTTAAAGTATCCAGCAAATGATCTATCATTGGCCGGCCGCATAACTGATGTAACACCTTGGGCTGAGAAGACTTCATCCTCGTACCTTTTCCAGCAGCTAATATTACAGCGACAATATTCTTCATTTTTACATTTTCCATTATCTTTTATTGTTATACCTTTCTACAAAAAACTCTTTCTCAATCTCTTCATCCTCAGAGTTATCCATAACCGTAGGGCATACTTAAGTGCCCTACGGTTGTGGATAACTAACGGCTACCTGCAAGTTAGCTGGCGGAGGAAGATTCGAACTTCCGCTAACGGCTCCAAAGGCCGCTGTACTACCCCTATACTATCCGCCATCTATGTTGAGTTTGTTACCAAACTCATAATTAGGTTCTTTCTATTTTTGTATTAAATTTGGGAAAGAACCAGAATAACTAGCGCTTTGTAACATAAATAAGGATCATACTGATTACGCAACTCACTGCCGCAAAATAAGCTAAACCAACCTCTGTAATCACATCTTTATTTATTTTACAGAACACTAGAGGCCGCTGGAAAACTCTTAAAAATCACATCAGCAACCCTAAAAAAATAGGTCTCAGCAATCTCTGATTAAAAAAGATTTGCACTATCATTCCGGGTGTCTGTAACCGGGGAAGACGACTGGGATAAATTTGACTTTTTAGCCTGGTAAGCCTCTATTACCTTCTTCTGGATAGCTTCCCGGCATTCCAGAGTAATCGGGTGGGCTATATCTCTATGTTCTGTCTGCCGATCGGCCATATCCTGAGAAGACACTTTGGGGAGAGGTTCCAAGTTTGCTCCGCACTGATTGCAGAATTTACTCCTGACTACATTCTTATACCCACATTTAGGACAAGCCTCTTTCTGTTTTTTAGAAGGCATCGCTACAAATAAACCCTTATTACCCTCTATAATCTTAATATCCCTGACTACAAAACGGTTATCGAATGTAATAGTCGCAAAAGCCTTAAGTTTCTTATTCTCTCCCTCTCGTAAAGATATTCTAACCTCTGTTATTTCCACTTTACTTCCTCCTGTTGTAGGTTTGAGTTATATATGTTGTCCATCTGTTTTGTGCTGAAATTTGCCGGGCTACTTTTATCGCCTCCTTTCTGTCTGAAACCAGCGTATAAACCGCAGGCCCGCTTCCGGAAACTACGGCTTTAAGTCCAATAGATTCTACAGCGTTAACAATTTCAGCAACAACCGGTAATTCCCCTATCACTATCCCGGTAAGCCCGTTATAGAGAAATTTTTCTATATCTTTTTTATAACCTTTTCTTAAGACCTGAATCAACATTTTAGCATCGCAGGCTCCAAAAGTCAAATTACCCTCTTTTCTTCTCATAACCTCTAATTTCCTATATATTTTTTCAGTTGAAAGTCCTTGGTCAGGCATAATTAAGCAATACCATTCAGTATTATCTAATGCCAAAGAAGAAATCTCATCTCCTCTGCCGGAAGCCAGAGCCGTCTGATATCCTGAAATAAAAAAGGGGACATCTGTCCCCAGTCTTTTGCCGAATTCCATTAAGGTATCCCTATCCAGTTTTAAATCCCAGAGTTGGTTTAACCCTAATATTACAAATGCGGCATTACTGGAACCTCCTCCCAGGCCGGCCGCAATCGGAATTTTCTTTCTGATAAAAATATCAACGCCTTTATTTATTCCCAGTTCTTTAATCAGTAAATCAGCAGCCTTATAAGCCAAATTATTCTTAGGTAACGGCAATTCTTTGCTGTCCGATGAAACCTTAATGCCGCTTATTAACTCTGTCAGTGTCAACTTATCACAAAGGTCTATAGCTTGAATAATCGTTTCAACCTGATAATAACCATCCGGTCTTTTATCGAAAACTTTCAGGTATAAATTTATTTTAGCCGGAGAATCTAAGTTTAGCCTATTCATTGTTGTTGTAAACAAAATAATTACATTGCGCTATAGTAGCTTATGACACGCTTTGACAATATCCTCAGTTGTTAAATTGTATTTTTTAAGCAGGTTATCCGGATTGCCGGATTGGCCAAATTTATTTCTTACCCCGATTCTTTCCATAAGAACAGGAGCAAATTCGGATAAAACTTCGCTGACCGCACTGGCCAGGCCGCCGGTAATCATATGTTCTTCGCATACTACAATCTTTTTTGTCTTTCCGGCGCAGTTAATAATTGCCTGTTTATCTATCGGCTTAATAGTATGCATATTAATAACCTGCGCTTGCTTATTTTCTCCGGCTAAAAATCCGGCAGCATCCAGGGATTTTTTAACCATTGTCCCGCAGGCTATAATTGAAATGTCTTTACCTTCACGCAAAATCTCGGCTTTACCCATTTGAAAGCCTGGTTTACCCTCTATGGTAGGAACCTTAGGCCTTCCCATTCTGATATAAACAGGTCCGGTGTAAGCCGCGGCTGCCCGGATAATATCTTTAGTCTGCGGCCCATCGCAAGGCACCATAACAACCATATCGGGAAGGACCCTCATCAGGGCCATATCTTCTATCGCCTGATGGCTGGCACCATCAGGTCCTACTGTAAGTCCCGCATGAGTAGCCACTATTTTAACATTTAGCTTATTATAAACAATAGTATTTCGCACCTGGTCCCAGGCTCTTCCGCTGGCAAATATGGCAAAAGTGCTGACAAAAACGGTCTTACCGCAAATGGCCAGGCCTCCTGCCGTACCAATAAGATTTTGCTCAGCAACTCCCATATTAAAAAACCGCTCGGGAAAAACCTTGCTAAATTTCGCCGTTCTGGTAGAACCAGATAAATCGGCATCCAGAACTACTATATTCCTGTCTTCGCATCCCAGTTCCAAAAGTGTTTCGCCGTAAACATCTCTGGCCATCATCATCTTTGACATATTAACCTCACTATTATCCTCTTACGTACTGCGTCATGCGTCGTGCGTAACACCTTTACGCAATACGCAACACGCAATACGCATAACGAAGTTTATTTATTTTAACTCCTCCAATGCCGTTTTTCCTTCTTCAGCAGTAGGAGCGCGCCCGTGAAAATCAACCACATTCTCCATAAACGATACGCCCTTTCCCTTGATCGTTTGGGCAATTATAATCGAGGGTTTGCCTTTCATCTTTTCCGCTTGATCAAACGCCTGCAAAATCTGCCTTATGTCGTGTCCGTTTATTTTGATAGTATGCCATCCAAAGGCCTGCCATTTATCCACTACCGGCTCCAGCCCCATTATCTCGCTAATCTTACCGTCTATCTGATACCCGTTGTAATCTAAGATTGCACACAGATTATCACATTTGTAATGGCTGGCAGCCATAGCCGCCTCCCAGACCTGGCCTTCCTGAATTTCTCCGTCGCCCAATAAACAATAAATCCGGTAGTTCCCATTATCCATCTTTTCAGCTAAGCTCATACCTAAGGCAATCGACAATCCCTGGCCCAGTGAACCACTGGCTATATCCACTCCCGGAGTTCTCCAATCAGGATGTCCTTGTAAGATACTGCCCATCTTCCTTAAGTTCCACAATTCATTGATGTTAAAGTAGCCGTTTTCGGCTAGAATCGCATACCACAAAGGGCAGCAGTGCCCCTTTGACATATGGAATCTGTCCCTTCCCGGCCACTTCGGGTCCTGAGGCCTATGACGAAATTTAGCAAAATATAAACAGGTTATAAGGTCTGTTGAAGATAAAGACCCGCCGGGATGACCACTTCCGGCCTTAGTTATCATTTGAACAATTAAGCGCCTGATTTTCTTAGCCTTTTGCTCTAACTCTTTGATTTGTTCATCACTGTATGGCATCATTACTCCTTCTATGCACAAATTAGCACAGACGTCGTTGCGAGCGACCCTTCGACAGGCTCAGGGTCATGCTGAGCGAAGTCGAAGCACGAAGTCCCCGAAGGGGACGAAGCGAAGCAATCTTTCTTTTTGAAAGTGCGAAGTCTTCCCGTAAGGGGATTGTTTCGGCGCCTTCGGCGCCTCGCAATGACAGCTTCGCTGTCATCTGTGCTCATTTATATTGCTTAATAGCCTCTGGAGTTTCCGTTTTACGCTTTCCTGATCCGGATTAAGCTCAAGAGATTTTTCCCATTGGAGCTCGGCTTTATCTTTAAAGCCTTTTTGATAATATACATCTCCCAAATGGTCGTAGATTACAGGGTCACCCTTATCACCAATCAGGCCTATTGCCCGTTCCAATTCCACCAATGCCTGATCAAACATACCCTTTTTATAGTAAACCCAACCTAAAGAATCTACATAGGCTCCGTTATCCGGATCAAGCCCTAATGCCTTCTTTATCAATCTATCAGCTTCGTCTAAATTTACACCCGCCTCTGCATACATATAACCCAGATAATTATAGGCCTCGGCATTTTGGGGATTAAATTCAATGGCTTTTTTAAATTGGCCTACTGCCTTTTCGGTCATTCCCGCCTGCTCATAAAGGACTGCCAGCCTAAAACGCAGATATCCGTCTTTTTTATTTATAGCCACTGCTTTTTCAAGCGCAGAAATAGCATCCTGTTTCCGATCCATTGTATCATAGGCCAGGCCATAAAGAAGATAAACCTGCTCCAGCTTAATCCTTAATTTCTCGGCCTTTTCTAAAACCTCGATAGCCTCCCGGGGCCTATTCTCTATTAAATAGATATAGGTCAATTCAATATAGGCCTCTACCTGTTCGGGCACCAGAGAAATCAACAAATCATACTGGCGAATAGCCTTTTCTACCATCTTTTGCCGATAATAAACTTGAGCAAGATGGTAATAGATCTTTACATTCAAAGGATCAATCTTTAATGCTTGTTCATATTGGGTTATTGCACTTTCTAAATCTTCGCTAAGTTCATAAAGAATTCCCAAATTTAAATAGGCCTCAATATAGTCTGGGATTAATTCTATGGCTTTTTTAAAACTCGAGATTGCTTTTTCGAACTCCTCGAGCCGGGTGTAAATAACCCCCAGGTTAAAATGGGCCAGCGCGAAATCAGTTTCTAATTCAACAATCTTCTGATAAACTTCAGCAGCTTCTGTTAAATTATCTTGCAGAAGATAAAGATCGGCCAGAGTAACTAAGGCTGTGCGTTCTCCGGAATTTATCTCTAAGGCGCGTTTGTATTGTTTAACTGCCTCCGGATAATCCTTTTGATAAATGTGGATAATCCCCAGCTTTAAGTATGCTTCA
>JAYEPI010000138.1:0-6997 GCA_034723835.1 Candidatus Omnitrophota bacterium
GGGAAAAAAGAGATGAAGATTTTCGTTAAGGTTAAACCGCAGGCTAAGGAAGGCAGGGTTGAAAAGAAGGGTGGGGATAATTATCTGGTTTGGGTAAAAGCTAAGGCTATAGAGGGCAAAGCCAATCAAGCTGTGATAAAAATATTATCCGAATATTTTGATATAACTAAGAATAGGGTTATTCTAATCAAAGGTAAAAAAGCAAGAGACAAAATTTTTACGGTGAATATATAGTAAATTCGAAGAACGGGGGCCGTCCCCCGAGGGGACAGGCTGAAAGGTGTCCCTTTGAGGTCCAACTCCACTACACCTCGCACTAAAGGCCATCACAGCCTCAAGATTTGTCTTGAGGATGTTTGTTTTTAGGGATATAATATTTACTATGAAATATTCACAGGCCAAACAGGGAAGAATATTTGTTATCCGTCTTGAAGACGGAGACATTGTTCATCAGGAGATTGAAAAGTTCGCTCGTAAAAAATCCATTAAAGCCGGGGCTTTAATTATCCTTGGGGGAGCTGATGAGGGTAGTGAGCTCGTAGTGGGCCCCGAGCACGGACGTAAAGAACCCATTGTCCCTATGGAATATATTCTTGATAATGTCAATGAGGTAGCAGGAACAGGGACTATTTTTCCTGATGGAAAAGGTAATCCTGCATTACATATGCATATAGCCTGTGGAAGAAAATCGTCAACAGTAACCGGATGTATTCGTAGAGGCGTAAAAGCGTGGCATGTATTGGAGGTTATCTTATTTGAATTGGTTGGCACTACAGCGGTTCGCGCTTTAGATCGAGTTACAGGATTTGAGCTGCTAAAACCATAAGGAGAATAAAATAAAATGATGAAGCTAATTTTGATTACATTAGCTATGGGTTTTTTGATTGGTAATGTAAATGCCCGGGGCGTTACTTCAGACTCTGAGGTTGTAATCCTGGAGACAAATCAGGGCGTAATAGAGATTAAGCTAATGCCTGATGTGGCTTTCAGGACTTGCGAGAATTTCGTCGGGCTGGTTAAACAGGGTTATTATAACGGGATAATATTCCATAGAGTAATAAAAGGCTTTATGATTCAGGGCGGAGACCCGACCGGAACAGGAAGGGGCGGCAGTTCGATTTGGGATAAGCCTTTTAAGGATGAAGTAAGCTCTAAGATTACATTTAACAGGCCCGGCCTGGTGGCCATGGCGAATGCCGGCCCAAATACAAATGGCAGTCAATTCTTTATTACCACGGCAAAAACACCTTGGCTGAACATGAAACACACAATTTTTGGTGAGGTTATATCAGGCTATGATGTTGTGCAGAAGATAGAAAATAGTCCCACGGATAAACCTAACAGGCCTGTCCATGAGCAAGAGATTATAAAGGCGTACGTAAAATAGTTTAGAATGAAATTTCCGGTGACACAATGCTTAATTAAGAGACAGAGGAGAGCATGAAAGCAGGGGATATACTGTTGTTTAAGGCGGAGGAGGGTTTGTTGTCTAAGTTGATTGCATGGGGGACGAATAGTAAATACTCACATGTTGCGGTTTGTGTTGCTCCGGAGCTTGATATTGCAATAGAGGCAATAACTAAAGGCGGGGTGAGGGCGCGTGATATAAGCCAGATTCCACAACACTACGATTTATATAGGATTAAGGAAGAGTATAATTACGATTTACGTAAGACGCTGGCCTATCTGGTGAAACAATTGAATAATAGATATGATTATTGGGGTGTGCTTTATCTTGGGATTTTAAAACTTATCGCAAAAATATTCAAAAAAGTTAAAGCCACTGCCAACAAACTACAGAAAGATAAGGATTACTTCTGTTCCGAACTCTGTTATGAGGCCTTTAATTTCGGCGGGCTTGATATTGTTCCTGATATTCCGGCAGCAGATATAACTTCTCCCGGCGATATTGCAAAGAGTGTCATTATAGAACAAATAGTATAACTTGTACCGTTTGCGATTTTACATAGTAAAGTGCCTGTCCTGTACCCAACGTGGTACAGTCTGATAAAATAGTTCCTGGTAAACGGTATCAAATTTGGGTAAAAGTTCAAAGCCGCAAGGGCCAGGAGAAAGGGAGAGTAACTATGCCATATGACAGCAGTTTGGATGAGCGTTTGTTTTCAAAATCTTGTGAAACCGAAACAGAACGATTGACCGTAAGTGTTCATTCTTACAATAAAGGGATTAAGAAACTGCAAATTAGCAGAGAGAACAAGGATGATCAGGACGAATTTAAGTTTGCCAAGCTGGGAAGAATGACCAAAGAAGAGATAGAACCCCTGCTTCCTTTGCTGCAGGAAGCATTGAATTATATGTAATATCCGGAAATATGCACTTAACATCAGGTAGATTTGGAGGGTAAGAGCTATGTTTATGTCCACCGATGTTTGTAAAGATTGTAGCGAGAAACAGGAACTTACTCTGCTTGTTTTTAGAGAAAATGGCTAAAACTAAACAATTTACTTATGAAAATTCCATAAAGTGGCAGGGAGAAAAGAAAGGCTTACTTTCCTCGGATAGTAAACCCCATATTGAAGTAGCTACTCCTCCTGAATTCAAAGGCCATTATGGTAAATGGAGTCCGGAAGATTTATTTGTTGGGGCAGTTAATTGCTGTATTATGACCACATTTTTATATTATGCTCAAAGGAACAATTTAAATCTTTTAAATTATGAAAGCAAGGTTTGTGGTATGTTGGAAATGCAGGAGGGTAAATTAGTTTTCACGCAGATAAGTGTCAGGCCGAAAATTATTGTTGCTTCTCCTGAGGACTGCCGGATGGCAAAAGAATTTATTGATAAGGCAGAAAATAATTGCCTTATTTCTAATTCCATAAAGTCTAAAGTCGAAGTTACGCCGGAAATAAAAACAGAAGCATAGAATAACAGATTTTTTGCAATAAAAATTTCACAGGTAGATGCTTAATTATAAAGGAAACAAGCTGTGGCTGGATTTTTAGATCAATTTAGAAAAAATGTTATTTCAGATATCTGGAAAGATAAACCGGATGAACCTAAAGTAAAAAACATAGATGATAAAATTGCTTTAGGGGTTTTATTATGGGTTGTAGCTGAGGCTGACGAGAAATTTTTAGCGCAAGAGGAAGAGAAAATCAAAGAAATTCTTATTTCGTATAGTAAAATTTCAAACGAAGATATACCGGCTGTTTTAGCCTCAGTTAAACAAGCAGCTAAGGAAAGGATAGATTTATATCAATTCACTCATGAGATAAGTGATAGTTTACCCCGAGATATTAAAATATCAATCATAGAAAATCTTTTTCGTATTGCGTGTATTGACAACGAGTTAGACAACAATGAACTCGAAGCTATAAGAAAGATATCGGGCTTGTTTAGGATAGGACATAGCAGTTTTATTGATGCTAAGATAAAAATTAAAAAGGAATTTGGTTTAGATACTGCTGGATATTAAAAGTAGGAAAATCCGGGGATTGGAAAAGATGGTTAGCCTCAAGATAACTCTTGAGGCGATTTTGTTTTCGAGGTATAATTAAAGACATGAAGATGAATAAGAGCATTTATTATCATGATACCGACTGCGGTGGAATAGTTTATTATGCTAATTACCTTAAGTACTTTGAGGAAGCGCGAACTGAATATCTACGGGGAAAAGGCATTATTTTAAATAAACTGGCTGAAGAAGGAAATATGTTTGTAGTGCGGGATGTATCTATAACTTATAAGTCCCCTGCCCGTTACGGAGATAGATTGGAAATTTTTTCTAAAATAGAGAAAGCAAAAAACGCATCTTTAGTTTTTTATCAGGAAGTATATAGAGGCAAAAACTTACTGGTGAGCGCAAAAACCACACTTGTTTGCATTGATATTCAGTTTAATCCTGTTGTTATGCCTCAGAAAATGCTTGCCCTCATCGATGGTAATTAACATAGTACAATAACAGTTTAGCAATTTAATAAGGAGGTGGGTTATGGTTGTATTTGTTAAGTTATTGGGCGTTGCTATGGTGGTTTTGGGGGTTATTTTCCTGACAAGCCCGCGGGCGATAAAAAAATATATGGCTTTCTGGACAAAGGGGAAAAGGGCCTATGCAGGAGGAGTTTTGAGTATATTGGTTGGCATTATGTTCTTGGTTGCTGCTTCGCAGTGTAGAGTGCCTTGGGTTGTGGCTTTACTTGGCATTTGGGCGGTTATCAAGGGTATTTTTCTTTTTACCCTTGGCCCGGAAAAAATTACATCCCAGCTTAAATGGTGGGCGGCAAGACCACTTGTAATCCTGCGGATAGCTGCCCTTTTAGCGTTGACTTTTGGCACATTGCTGATTTGTTCGGCATAGTTTATTTAAAAAGAAGAATTTGAATGATTGCTGATATATTAGGCACAATTTGGGTAGTGCTGGGGCTATTGTGGATAATTAAACCCCGGATGTTAAAGAACCGCCTGGTGAAGAAGATGAACCGCAAGGTTCGATGGGTTGTATATGGTTTTGTTCTGATGTTTGTATTTTCTTTACTTGGTGTTGTGATAAAGGCGCAAGGCCTTTTTTTAAAGCTTGGCGGGTTGGCCGGAATAGTTATTGTTGTAAAAACCGTTCTTTCGCTTAAATCAAAGGCCTCGGAGAAAATATCAAGCCTGTGGGCCGGGAGGTCGTTGTTATTTTTTAGGGTATGGGGCATTGTTGTTCTGACAAGCGGGATATTGCTGATTTTAGTTTAAAGGATAAGGAGTATGTTAAAAATGGATTTTATAATTGGCTTGTTTGCAGGAATATTATGTACCATAGCATTTCTACCTCAGGTAATAAGGATTTTTAAGACAAAACATACACGCGATTTATCACTGGCTACATTTTTGATTTTATCTTTAGGTGTTTTCTTGTGGTTAATCTATGGCATTTTAATAAAACAGCTTCCTATCATTTTGGCAAATGGGGCAATGTTACCATTGGCCATGTTGATTCTTATGATGAAAATCAAGTATGGATGATTTATGATGAGACAACAGAGCCAAATTCAGAACCGGGTTTTTAGGGACACAAAAGGTATTTTATTTTGAAGATAATTGATAGCCACGCGCATTTGGAAGAAGTAAAAGATCTCGAAGGCGCATTAAAACGGGCAAAGCAGACAGGGGTTGCGGCGGTTGTAGCTGTTGGCGTAGATATTAAGTCAAGCGAAAAGGCGCTTGAAATTTGCCGAGTCTATAAAGATCCCGGGGTATATCCCATAATATATCCATCACTGGGCATCCACCCGAAAGATTTAAAACTCCACGAGCTTCCCTCCGTGTTTAAACTTATAGAAGAAAATATAGATAATATAGTGGCTGTGGGTGAGATAGGCCTGGATTATTGGTATAAAGAGGCGAGAAAAGACGGCCCGGGCAGAAGGCTGCAGAAAGAGATATTTGTTAAACAGCTGGATATTGCCGATCGATATAATAAGCCGGTGATAATTCACAGTCGGGGAGCCTGGAAAGATTGTTTTGAGATAATGGTTCAACGAAGAACCAAAAGAGGAGTTTTTCACTGGTATAGCGGCCCGGGAGATGTCCTGGAGGATGTGCTTAAAAGGGGTTATTTCATTTCTGTGACACCTTCCTGTGAATATAGTAGAGAACACCAGGAGGCGGTTAAAAAAACTCCCTTAGAAAACATACTTATTGAAACAGATTCTCCGGTGGTGTATAAACCTCAAACGGGAAAATATGAATCTGAACCAAAGGATGTTTTACGGGCTTTAAAGGCAGTGAGCGAGATAAAGGATATAGAAGAGGCCCGGGTAGCCCGAAAGAGCACGGAGAATGCAATGGAGCTTTTTGGTTTTAAGCCGTCCTAAGCCCTAAAAAAAATATTAAACAAGATAAAGGAGCTGTTTTTAAGTTTAACAAATGCGAAAGATTAGATTTTCTCCTTCAACATTGAGCATTTTTCTTAATTGCCCCCGTTGTTTTTGGCTTGACAAAAATAAAGGCATAAAAAGGCCGCGGGGTATATTCCCGTCTTTGCCCGGGGGGATGGATTTAGTTATCAAGAAATATTTTGACAGCTACCGGTTAAATAATACATTACCGCCTGAAATCGAAGGCAGGGTAAAGGGAAGGCTTTTTTCAGACACTGCCGTCTTAGAAAAATGGCGAAACTGGCGCAGGAGTGATTTATTTTATGAAGATGAGGATTCAAATGCCCTATTGACCGGCGCTTTAGATGATTGTCTCGTAGAAGGAAATTATTATATGCCTCTGGATTACAAAACAAGAGGTTCAAAGCTGAAGGAAGATCCCAGAAGGTATTATCAAAATCAGCTTGATTGTTATTGCCTGATGCTGGAATCCGGCGGTTTTAAGAGTAATGGCCTGGCATATTTACTTTATTACTGGCCGGAAGAGGTCCGACAGGACGGTATTGTAAAATTTTGCGTCAAGCCGATAAAAATAGAAACCAATATCGAATCAGCTAAAAAGATGATTAAAGATGCTGCAAGGTTATTGTCATTACCGATGCCGGAGGAAAATCCGGCTTGTGAATATTGTGGTTTAGTTGCCAAAAGAAAAAACGAGTAAGAGAGGTGTTTATGCGAACGACCATTTTTTATTTTTCCGGAACAGGTAATTGCCTGAAGGTAGCTGGCGATTTGGTGAGTGAATTAGATGATGCGGAGATTGTTTCTATACCAAAAGTGATTAATCGGGAAATCGATTGTTCGGCTGAGCGCATAGGCATTGTTTTTCCTGTTTATATATTCGGCATGCCTTTACTTGTGGAAAATTTTATAAAAAGACTGAAGCCGGAAAAAGATAAGTATATTTTTGCCGTTGCAACCTACGGAGGGATGGCGGCTGATACCCTTGGTCAGGCGGCAAGGCAGCTTAAAAGACAAGGACTAAAACTTTCTGCGGGATTTTTAGTTAAGATGCCCGGCAATTACACGCCTTTATATGAGGCCATTCCGGTTAAAAAACAGCAGAAAATATTTGCCGCCGGGCAGCAGAGGATTAAAAATATTGCCCGGATAGT
>JAYEPI010000139.1:0-6876 GCA_034723835.1 Candidatus Omnitrophota bacterium
GCCTTTTGGCCCTTTCAGCATAAGGAACATCCTTAATAAAATCCTGCTCAGTAAGATTTTTTACCCTTTCCCTGACCGTTTTGTTAATCCCGAAATCTCGAATCTCTCCAGCATTATCCTCCCCATACCCCCCCCCGTAGCCCCGGACTAGGCCTGGGCTACGGTTGGCATAGGCCTGGGCAATCAGCTTTAACTCATCCAGTCTTTGTTCGGCAAATGAAAGCTTTTGCAGGAGTCTTTTATCTAAATCTTCGCCTTTTGTGGTAATTGGCAAGTGATAAAGAGGCGAGGCATTGGAGATTATCAGGTTTTTAGAATGCTGAGAAAGCTGCTTTAAGATGTCTATTGCCTGCCGGATGTCTGTTTTCCAGACATTTTTGCCGTTTACTATGCCGGCGATTAAAGTCTTATCCGCAGGAAATCCTCCTTTTTTAATATGCGCCAGATTGTCCTTTCCATTGATAAAATCCAGGCCCAATGCCTTTATTGGCAAGTCGTATAAATCTTTTAGAAAATCTATTGAATCATAGTAAGTGAATAAATTGATATTTCTTTTTTCAGCGGCAACTATTTTATAGGCTTGTTTTATAGATTCAACTTCACTTTTTTCAAACTCCATTACAAAGGCGGGTTCATCTATATGCACTTCGTCAAAATCTTTAATCAGTTCCCGGTAGGTAAATGCCAGGCTTAAAAGGGTATTTTTAAATTCAGCGGGATCAATGCCCTTGGACAATTTTAAAAAGGTAAACGGCCCGATTAGATAAGGAATACCCCTCTTACACCTGGAAAGGGCTTCTTTTGGTTTATTCCAGCTCATATTAAAGTTAGGGCTTTTGATTTCGGGAACAAGATAGTGATAGTTAGTATTAAACCATTTGGTCATTTCCAGGGCGTTTTTACCCCGGCAGAGCTGATAATAATCATTCAGGTCTTTATAGCTGTACAACCCCAGGGCCAATGCCATATCAAACATATTATCATAGAGGGTCATTTCTGACACAGGGAACTTATCCACAGACCCTTGATAAATAGTTAGTATTTCGTCCTCTAATTTGTAAATGTTTTCTAAGAGCCGGTCTTCAGAAATCTTTCCGTTCCAGTAAGACTCAATAGTCTTTTTGTATTCCCTATTCCTGCCTAATCTCGGAAAACCGTAAGCATAGGTTTGCATCATTTATTGCTCCTTTTCTTTCCGCGCGGATACGCGGGACATTCCTGTCCCGCATGCGGAATTAGAAAACCCCGCCTATCCGGGTATTGGATTTTTTATCTATAAACAGGATTATAGCACAGGTGGGTTATAAATTCAATCTAAAATTCTGATTTTATTCCGCCGTAAGCCGAGAAACCCGGAGTTCCGTAACCTTTTATTTCTTCATAGAATTCGTCAAAAAGGTTTTCTATCCTGCCAAAAACCAGTAGATTTTTGAAGACTTTATAATTGGCAGACAGGTCTACTTTAGTATAAGGCTTTAACTTAACAGCAGCTGAATCTTTTCTTGCGCCTGTATAAGTGACCATCAGGGCGGTTACGAGTTTTTCTATTGGTTTGTAAATAAGGTCTATTGTGAACTTATTTTTCGGACGCCGGAGTAACTCAAGGCCGGTATCTTTATCTTCTGTCTCAGTGTATGTCCATTTGCCGGCTATAGATAGGTTATTTAAGGGTTTTAGTTCCAATTGAGCCTCTATTCCGTAGATTTCTGCCCGGTTAACATTCGCGTATTGGTCCACCTCTCCCCAGCCAAAAGGTCCGCCAGCCGGATGATAGACAGCATTGATCATGTTTTTCAGTTTTGTATTAAAATAAGTTGCCTCAAAAGCAATTTTTTTATCTAAAAGCCATTGTTTAAAACCAACCTCCCAGCTTTCGCTTTCTTCCGGTTTAAGGTCAAGGTTGCCTCCGCCGAAAGGAACAAAGCCGCCTGTCGGCAGGCAATATAATTGATAGAGGGCCGGCGCCTTAAATCCCGTTCCCCAGGCGCTTTTTATTTTTGTCTTTGTTGAATCAAATAAATAAGACATACTCGCTTTATAAGTAAGGTAAGTTTTAAATTTCGAATGGTCATCTACTCTTAACCCGGTAAGCAGATTAAAATTATCCCAGTTAAGGTTATTTTGTAAATACCAGCCCTGGTTGACAGTACTGGATTTTGGAAATTCTGTTTCAGCTCCCCCAAAGCCAAAATCAAGATAGTAATAAGAGTCCCCTATCTCTTTTTGCCAGTCATAGCCAAAAACTATTGTATCAAACTCTTTGATATAGAAGTTATTCTGAAAATCTATTTTTGTTGTCCTGCCTTCATACCAGTCCCGGAGATAATCTATTCCTGCGCCATTACTGTCATCATGGTCTCTACGAAGATTTTTCATCCAGGAAAATTGAATCCTATAGTCCCACCATTCTAACGGCTTATGCTCTATGTAAGGAGATACTATAATCTGCTCATACCAGCCCTTTCTATTTGGGTCATCACCGCCCGCGCCGGCCCAATCGTCATATTCAAATCCCGAATTTATATAATGAGCAGTGCTGCCGAAGAGGAGGTTATCGGTTATATCATAGTCTAATCTGTTGGAAACACTGGTATTATAATAGGAGTCCCTTTCAGGATTATTGTCTCTTTTCTGGGCCTTGGGAATACCTTCACTGTCGATTCTTGAAACACCGAGTGAAAAATGCAGTCCTTTATATTCGCCTCCTAACCCCAGCGCCTCTTTATAGGTATCAAAAGAGCCGCCTTCTGCGAGTATTGAAACCAACAACTCGCCTCTGCCTTTTTTGGTTATAATATTGATAACCCCGCCTATTGCGTCCGAACCCCAGAGGGCTGATTGCGGGCCCCTTATGACTTCGATCCGTTCAATATTGTCCATAGTAAAATGCGCCAGGTCATAAGCGCCGTTAGGTATCATCGGGTCATACATCTTTACCCCGTCGAGCATTATCAGGGTGTGATTTGAATTTGTTCCCCGGGTAAATACTGACACCGGCCCGCCAAAGCTTCCGGCCTGGACTATATCCACTCCCGGAATTTCCCTTAACGCCTCTTTAACCGTTTCTTTGCCTTTAACCCGAAGTTCTTCTCCCCCTAAAACAGTAATTGTTCCGCTCACATCGCCAATGGCCTCTTCTATTCTGGCGGGCGTAACAACTATTTTTTTTAAATCAACAACAGAAACATCTTTTTCCTCTGCCTCAGCCGGCTGAACGGCAATTACTAAAAATAATCCTGCGGTAATGAAAATCCTGTTTAATTTTTTCATAATAAAATTACCTCTCTTTTCTCTAATTACCTCCTTCATAGATATTTCTTATTACCAACGGAGCGCCGGTAACAGGATTGGTTTTAACCATACACTTTGCGCCATAAACATCTTTGATGGTTTGAGCGGTTATCACCTCTTTCGGCAATCCGCCGGCATAGATCCGGCCCTCCTTCAATAAGATTAATCTCTGACAGTAATCAGCAGCCAAATTTAAGTCATGGGTAACCATCATTACGGTCAGGTCATTTTCAATACTTAACCTTTTTATCAAGTTGGATATTTCAATTTGATGGTTTATGTCCAGATGGGCGACCGGCTCATCTAAAAGAAGTATTTGCGGCCTTTGGGCAAGGGCCTTAGCAATTATTACTCTCTGCCGCTCTCCGCCGCTGAGCTCATTTATATCTCTTTCAGCCAGGTGAAAAGTATCGGTCAACGATAAACAAGACCTTACTATTTCAAAATCTTTTTTCCCTTCTAATTCCAATCTGCCAAGATGAGGAGCCCTGCCCATAAGGACCATTTCAAATACACTGAACGCGAAATTAACCGGTGTTTCCTGTAAAACCACGGCAATATTTTTGGCAACCATCCGGCTGTCTAAGCAGTATATATCCCGATTATTAAGTAAGATTTCGCCGTTAAACGGCTTTAAAACCCGGCTGATGGCCCTGATTAGGGTGGACTTGCCCGAGCCGTTAGGCCCGATAATACCGATAAAATCTCCTTTGTTTATATTAAAAGAGACATCCTTTAAAACAGTTCTTGGGCCATAACCGGCAGAAATATTTTTTACCTGGATTAAATCATCCATTACCAATTGGTTTATGGTTACCAATTGGTTTACAGTTACCAATTGGTTTACAGTTTACGGTCATATTCGTCATCCTGCGGCTTGACCGCAGGATCCAGAGAGACGCATTTACCTCAAGGAAAACGCATTAAACTGGATCCTGTGGTTAAACCACAGGATGACGGTACGATCCGTGTTAATTCATGTGTAATTCATGTTTTTCCTTCGGCGCAGCAAGAAGACAAACAACGGCCCGCCGATAATTGCGGTAATTACTCCGATAGGAATTTCGATCGGCGGAAGGAGCGTCCGGGATAATAAATCGCAGGCTATAAGAAATACTCCTCCTGCGATAACCGAAGAAATGAACAGGAATTTATGATTCGGGCCTGCCAATGTCCGCATTATATGCGGAATTATCAAACCGACAAAACCAATAAGTCCGCAGGCCGAAACAATAGCAGCAGTAAGCAGGGACGCCAGAACAAATAATATCTTCTTGATTGTTTCTGTTTTTATCCCCAGATGAATAGCGGGTTCTTCACCAAGCGTAATTATATTTAAATCACGCCAAAATATTAAACTGATGCCTAAAGAAATTGTGACAATTATTCCTACCACAGTAACTAATTTAAAATCAAATTGCTGCAGGCTTCCCAGCAGCCACCAGAGGAGGCTATGTAAACCCTCCCGGTTAGAAACTGAAACTATAAATATCAACATAGCCGATAAGACCGCGCCGACGATCACTCCCGAGAGCAGCAAATTATGAATAGATATTTTCCCGTTGGTTCTAGCCAGGCTATAAACTAAAATCATAGTAAGCAATGCCCCTAAAAAGGCCATCAGGGGCAAAAATCCCAGGCCCAGGGCCCCGGACCCCAGGCCCAGCACAATACAACCGGCTGCCCCTAATCCAGCTCCGCTGGATATTCCCAATACATAGGGTTCAGCTAAGGGGTTTCGCAGCAACCCTTGAAGTATTACTCCAGCCGCGCTTAATCCTGCCCCGGCGATAAAGGCTAAAATTATTCTTAACGCCCTTATTTTAATGATATCGAAGTTTTGTCCTTTTAATATTTCTAATGGCGAAATCCAGATACTACCGGCAAAAATAGAAATAGCCGCCGTCATTACCAACAAAACAATAAGTATCCCAATGATATTTTTATTCTTCATAAATAATTTCTTTGTATACACGAATTACCACGAATTTCACACGAATTAACACGAATATTTTAGTCAACAATTTATTTCTACTGTATTTCAATATATTTCAATTTATCTTAATGTATTTCGCTTATTTCTATTTTGTTTCGGTCAAGTCTTATTTTTACATTGTTAATTGTTAATTTTACATTTTGCAATTATTTTTTATATATTTCTATCTATTTCTATTGTATTTCTTTCCGCCCATACAGTCTCTTATAAATCTGTTCTACTCCGTCAATAAATCTCGGCCCGGGCCGCAGGATTAAATCAGGATCTATACCGCTAAAAACCATATTATTTTTTACTGCCGGAATATTCTCCCAGCCGGTTCTTTGCCCTATCCAATCCAATCGCGGGTCGCCTTTGACCATATACCCCAGGATAATACAATCCGGATTTCGCAAAATCACTGCCTCGGCGCTGAACCTCGAATAAGGCCGCAGGGTATCCCGCGCTATATTTATGCCGCCGGCCAATTCAACTAATTCGCTGAGAAATGACCCGGCGCCGGCAGTAATAATCGGACTATGCCAAATTTCGATAAATACGGTTTTTCTCTCCTCCTCAGGAATAAGGGAAATCTTGGCTTTAATCTTATCAAGCCGTTGATTTATCTTACTGATTAACTGCTCGGCCTTTCTCTGGGAACCAGTGGCTTTAGCAATTTCCCGGATTGATGAAAACAGGCCTTTAACATCCGAAGGATACACCACCAAAAAATTCAGACCCAGTTTCTTTAATTTTTCGGCTGTTGGCTGCTGTTCCAGTCCGGTTAACAGCACAAGGCTGGGTTTTAAACTGATGATTTTTTCTATATTGGGCTGGCTAAAAGACCCTACTTTTTTTTTGGATAATGCCGGGGGAGGATAATTACACCAGGAGCTTACGCCTACTATATTATTGCCAAGTTCGAGGCTGAATAATATTTCGGTAATAGAGGGAGTGAGTGAAACGATTCTTAAACTTTCCTCTGCCAAAAGACTATATTGCCCGAGGAAAACAATAAAAAGAATTATTATACTCTTTTTAATTAATTTTAATAATAAAATAAAAACCTCACTTTTATTTAAGTGAGGCCGAGAGAAATAAAACAGGCTTCCTCCTCACCCTCGAAAGAGAAATATCCCAGTGATATTTTTGTACCCCGGGATCAGTCCCGGGGTACAGGTATGTAATATAGGCAGGTATCCTGACTTCGCTTCAGCCTACTCCCGGCACCTTCCAGAAACGCAAAAGACGCAAAATTAAAATTTGGCCTTCCGCGAAACCGTGGTTTTACCGCTTTTTTATTTTTTGTGTTTTAGCGGTTCCGGTTTCGTCAGCGATACAGTGGCGGGGCCGTGTCTTTTCCAGACTTCCCTTCACCTACATCACTTAAAATATAAATTATGATTACACAAAAATGTCATTGCGAGCCTCACCGAAGGTGAGGCGTGGCAATCTCTTTTTTGAGATTGCTTCGCTCTCTTCGTTCGTTCGCAATGACAGCAAAGCTGTCATCTGTGTAATCAGCATTATTACTCTTTTGCTATTGCAAAACAGATTACTCCGCCAAGGATTATGGCTATACCAATACTGCCTCTTATCAATGTCAATAC
>JAYEPI010000140.1:0-6758 GCA_034723835.1 Candidatus Omnitrophota bacterium
AATCGTGTTTTCGCATTACCACAAGCGAGCGGCCAAGCGAGCGAAGCAGTGAGCCTGAGCCCCAGCGAAGGCGAACGGTGAATACACCAATCACGTACCCCGCTGAAGCCGGCGTTTCAGAACAATTTTCATTTGGCCTTTTATGCCTGCTTTCCTTTTATTTTCCATAGTGTTATAAAAAGTCCTTCGCGTTCATCTGCTTTGTTTTTTTGCAGATGAATGAGGGTGATTTACTCCATAATCGCTAACGACTTTAATAAATATATCTGCGTAAGATTTTAATTTGTTTTCACCTACGCCGTAAATACCCGAAAAAGCCTCTTGGGTTACAGGTTTTTTCGCGGCCATATCCTTTAAGGTCTTATCGCTGAATATAATGTATGCCGGAACAGCTTTTTCTTGCGCAAGCCCTGTCCTTTTTTCACGTAACCTTTGAAATAATTCCTGATCTATTTCCTGCCATTCCTTCTCTCTTTTTTTCATAGCCATCTTTGCAATTTCTTTTTTCTTCACCGCAACCAAAGGTTTAGCCAATACCGGTGACAGCTCTCCACGCAATAACTGTTTTCCGCTATCGGTTATTGAAAGTGTCTGAAATTTTCCTTCTTTAAATAAAAAACCCTGCCCTATTAATTGTTCGACCATATGCCGTATAAATACCTCCGGCTCATCCCGCATTATGCCGAAAGTTGACAAATTATTATGTCCCATACGCTCTATTTTCTCAGTCAGCTTACCTTTTAATACATTTACCACATGGCCCGCGCCGAATCCGTAATATTTCCACCTTACTTTAACTACACAAAATAACACCTTCTGCCCAACACTAAGCGCGTCATCAACCATATCAAGTTCGTTTAAGCAGTAATCGCAGGCACTACAGGAATGTTTTACATAATCCTGTCCGAAATAATTTACCAACACCTTATGCCTGCATTGAGGTTGAGTGCAAAAATTGTAAATGGCCCTCAACTTCTTTATCATTACTTCCCGCCCGGAGGACTTTTCAGCGAAAAAACTCCATAACCGGTAATCTCCGCCGCCATAAAACATATAACAAAAAGCTGAAAGCCCATCTCTTCCAGCCCGGCCTGTCTCCTGCTGGTAATGTTCAATGCTTTTTGGCATACCCGTATGAATAATAAAGCGGATGTTGGAGCGGTCAATCCCCATACCAAATGCTATTGTGGCTACAATTATATTCACTTTCTCACGGGCAAATCTTTCCTGCGCTATATGGCGGTCTTCATCCGGCATACCGGCATGATAGCCGACATTATCAATACCAAGACCTTTTAAGCCTGCTGAAACAGCGTCTACATCTTTGCGGCGCAAGCAATATATAATGCCCGCCTCATTGGCATGTTTTATTAAAACACCCCTTATCTGTTTTAAAATTTGCTTACGCGGCATTACACGATAGGTTAAGTTGGGGCGATCCACCCGGCCAATATTGGTCTCAGGATTGATAAACTTCAATTGCTCTATGATATCTACCTGCACTTCCTTAGTAGCGGTAGCAGTAAAGGCATGCACGCTTACAAGCTTAAATTTCTCTTTAATCATCCAAAGGTTCCGGTAATTCTCTCTGAAATCATGCCCCCAATGGCTTATGCAATGCGCTTCATCAATCACAAAAAAAGAAAGTTTAATAGAGCTCAATAAATTTATAGCCGTCCGGTTTTGTAAACGTTCGGGAGAGACATATAAGAGTTTTATTCCCCCTTCCATGATCTGTTCAATCGCTGCCTTCTGCTGCTCAAAAGACAGGCTGGAATTTAAACAGCAAGAAGCTACCCCCATATCTTTAAGATTGTCCACCTGGTCCTTCATCAGGGAAATCAACGGAGAAACAATTACAGCCATACCTTCCTTTAATAAAGCAGGTAATTGAAAACATAGGGATTTACCGCCTCCTGTAGGCAACAGCGTTAAACTGTCTTTGTTTTCCAGTATAGATAAAATTGCCTCTTCCTGTAATGGAAGAAACGATTTATATCCCCAGTACTGCCGTAAAACCGCATACATTTGTTTGCGCAGCATGCATAACCTCTCTTAAAATATTTCACAAATATTTACATCAATATCATCGTAAATTTTGACATTTGTTTTTTCTTTATGTTTTCTATGCGGCCTGCCTGCATATTGAACCACTCTCCCTTTAATGGAAATCTATAAACCTATCCATTATTTTTGGTTTTAGATTTATGCCTCTGGAGTGCTTTAATGAAAAAATCCGTAATGCAGGTAAAGGGTTATTAAAACGCCTCTTTTTCACAAGCAGATATAGCTCTGTCCACTTCTTTTTGCAAGGCAGCGGGCAAACCCATTATCGATGTATCTAAAAATCCCCTGATAATCGCTGCTTGAGCCTCGCCTTGAGTAAGTCCTCTTGCCATAAGATATTCTATCTCATCACGGGCAATCTTGCCCACTGCTGCTTCATGCGATAAATCGACTTCTTTAACAGTCCCCTCGAGTTCCGGTATAGCGTGTATCAATCCTTTTTCGGTCACCATAAGGCCGCGGCATTCAAGATGGGCCTTTATTCCTTTTGCCTGGCCCTTTAAATGACCCCGGGCAATAATATCTCCACCCGCACTGACTGCCCGGGCCACAACCTCTGCCCTTGAACCCGCGGCCTTCAATATTACCCTCGAACCTACATCCAGATGTGAACCGGGATGAGCAAATAACATTGAATTATACCGCGCAACCGCGCCCCGGCCAACCAGTTCTGCTTTTGGATACATCTGTAAATTCTTTACCGGCTTAAGGCAGATATAATTCGATAAAAATGTGCCTCCTTCTTCAACCAGGGTAGCGGTCCGGGGACGGACCGAAACATCCTCTGCCCAGTTGTGAACCATAGTAAAGGTCAACCTTGCGTCTTTTTTGACAAAAATTTCCGAAACACCTATATGCAGACCTCTTTGTACGTCACTTGCTGTTGCGCAGCCAGTGATAACCTGCAAATCCGATCCCTGTTCGGCAATTATTATATTATGAACGTTCTGGATTATATTATCATCGTTTATGAAAAGGCATGCCTGTAAGGGGTAGACTGCCTTTACCCCGGGAAGCGCTCTTAAGAAATAACCGTGATGCGGTTGAAACTGCGCCTGTTTGGTAAATTCATCGGCACCAACCGAGACTATTTTCCAGAAATAGTTGTCCAGCCATTCGTACTTTTTTAGCGCCTGGGTAGTGCTCATTACCTCCAATCCCGGATAGAGGCTGTCGGCGTGCACCACATCGTGATCCATCTGAAGATAAGTGCCGGAGCGGGCCTTCTGTAATGGATCTACCCCAGCAGAGAGCATATTTTTTTTCTGGTCAGAACTGACCTTACGCAGGTCTTTTAAGTAAGCCTTGGCCTCAGACGTAGACTTATATGATTTAATATCTACCCGGCCTGCCTTTGGAATTTCTTTTTTAATTTTTCCCCTTCGCATGTTATACACCATTTATAACCGTGTTTCTTTATTGTTTTCAAGATTTCCTTTGGATCGCCCACGCAATGAATCCTGCCACCCACCAAGACACAGCTTTCATCCGGCTTTACATAATCAAAGATATAACCTGTATGGGTAATAATCAAACCGGCATTATCTTTGTTTTTATTAAGTATCCTATTCATAACCTTGCCAACGAGCGCTATATTCTCCAAATCAACCCCTGATTCCGGTTCATCAAAAAGACCAAGTTGAGGAGAGCCCGCCAAAAGCTGCAACAATTCCGAGCGCTTTAACTCTCCGCCGGAGAACCCTAAGTTTATATCCCTGTCTAAGAATTCCTTCAAGTTGATTTCTCCTGCCTCTTTATCAATATTAAAATCGTCTTGCTTTATCAGCTGCACCACCTGTCTTGTCTTTATTCCTTTTATAGTGGGCGGCCTTTGCAACATCACCCCTATGCCTAACCGGGCACGTTCATCAATGGTTAGGTCATTTATGCTTTTGCCGTTAAATACAATATTTCCCTGCGTAATTTGATAATCAGAAAAACCCATTATGGCCATGACCAAAGAGGTCTTACCCGAACCATTGGGCCCAAGAAGCGCCAAACGTCTGCCCTTCTTAATCTCAAGGTTTATGCCGGTTAAGACTTCCCTGCCGGATACATTAACGGTCAGGTTTTCTATCTTTAGCATACCGGAATTTTTTAGCTTTCCTGAATCTTTAGCCATTGTATTTTTTAATATTCCACGCCCTGGCCCGCGCCCTGGCCCATGCCCTGGCCCGCGCCCGGCATAGTCATCTTTTGATAATCCGGTGGAATTTCAAACAGTGAACTATTAATCTTACCTTCTTTGATATTTTTATATTCAACAGTCATACTTCCGTAGGAATTATTATAAACCATCTTAATTGGAAAATTCAGTTTTTTGGAATGCCACTGAACTGCTTTTCCTAATGACTTATCATGGTAAATAATATCGTATTTATCACACGCGTATCCATTAATATTCTCTGTTCCCAGATATTTTTTATCGGCAATCCGGGTTAATTCCTCATCGGCTTCAATTTGATTCATTTTTATATTAGCCATCGCACCGGACATCTCAAGGTATGTTTTATCCTTGGGCATAAGCACATAGACAGTGCCTTTAGTCGGATCCGATATCATAATAGATTCCTCACCTTCCCGGCTGGCTTCCATACGTACCTTACTTCCCTTAATATAAACTTTACCCTTCGTGGTCTGGCCAAAACCATCCTGGATAAGGTCAGCTGAAAATTCAGCTGCTAAAACCTGCGCTGAAAAACCCAGCATACAGCCCAAAATCACTAATTTAGCCAACGGCCCACAGATAAATCTTTTGATCATTATTAGCCCCTTTCCTAAAACCTTTATGTTACAACTAACATACTATCAATCTCTCTATTTGTCAAACATTTCCACACTACGGAATTTTCCCTGTTTTTTGAGATAATCCTTGAGACTATCTATCGCAACGCGTATAATCTATACAATACAACCCATTAAAATATGAGCAAGCCAAGACCGCGAAAAATCAACAATACTATAACCGAGGGTGGACTGCGTTCTTCTTTTTGGAGATTAGCCCTGCCAATGATGGCTGGAGCAGGCCTGCAGAATCTGTTCAGCTTAATAGACCTCTTTTTTATCGGCAGGATAGGCCACATAGCAGTAGCGGCCCTGTCTATAGCAGGAGTTATTATTGCGGTAATAATGATGCTGGCAATAGGCATTTCTGCCGGCACAACAGCCCTGGTTGCCCACTTTATAGGAAAAAAAGATTACAATTCTGCCGACAGCACCCTTTTTCAGACTGTTGTTGTAAGTATTATCTGTTCTGCGGCAATGGCGTTAATTGGCCTATTTGGCATAAATGGCCTGCTTAACATATTCGGCGCAAGCCCGGAGATTATCCCGGCTGCTTCCGGATATTTAAAAATAACATTTCTCTGGTCTATTGTTATGTTTTTGTTCGTCGGCCTCAATCATGCCCTGAGAGGCTCCGGAGACGCTGTTACGCCGCTTAAGATCCTTATTCTGGCCAATATAATCAATATTGCGCTTGACCCCCTGCTCATTTTTGGTCTCGGATTTTTCCCGCGCCTGGAAGTTGCCGGCTCAGCCTTAGCAACGGTCATAAGCAGGTCAATAGGGGTAATTATTCTCTTAAGACATCTTCTGTTTGGATATTCAAGCCTGCATTTTCATAAGGATATCTTTAAGTTGAATTTCATACTTATCGGCAAGATGATGAGAATCGGTTTTTTTGCCTCTTTTGAAGTCTTGCTGCGCCAGGTATCCATTCTTTTACTTTTGCGCCTGGTTACTTCTTTTGGCACGGCCTGCCTTGCTGCCTATGGGATAGTTATCCGGCTCAGAATGGCTGTTATGATGATTGGTTTTGGAATGGGAATTGCCTGTTCAGTGCTTATCGGCCAAAATATGGGCGCAGGCCGTCCGGATAGGGCGGCAAAATCAGGCTGGGAAGCGTTAAAATATTACGAACTGATTGTTATACCTATTGCTATTCTATTTTTTATTTTTTCACCCCGGATAATCGGTATTTTTAATAACAATCCCGAAGTCCTTGAAATAGGCAGCAGGTTTTTACGCTTTATAGCTGTTACCCTGCAGCTTTTAGCATTAGCGCTTGTTTTAGGTAAAGGCGTAACCGGGGCAGGCGATACAATTGCGCCGGCAGTAATGACCGGTGTTTTTCAACTGGGCTTACGCATTCCAATCGCCTATCTGCTGGTTCTTATTTTTAGATTGGGCAATAACGGAATATGGCTGGCAGTTAATTTCTCGGACATATGCCAGGGATTGGCAATAGCCTGGTATTTCAAAAGAGGGTTGTGGCAGAAAAGATACCATAGTCAGCATATTTCACCCTAACTTAGTCTTATCGCCGGGTATCTTGTTTCTTTTGTAAGGCGGTTATTCTTTACCTTTAAGCATCGCCAATAAAATAAAGGCAATGGCAACCAGAAGACAGGTGTTAGTAAATGCTAAAAGAACACCGGCTTCCAAGCCCCCCGGCACTAAAGCAACAGGAGTTAACAGCCACTTAGAAATTATACCGCCGATCAAACTTAAAGCGCCAACAACTATGGCTAAATAAGCTATGGTTTTCATTATTTCTCACCTCCCTCCTTTTTTATTTTCTTGTATATTATTATACATCATATCATAAAAAAATCAATATTTTCGTGACCCTCATGCGCCTCATTTATCGTGAACATTTCAACCCTTAGGGCGCCTTTTGCCAATGACCA
>JAYEPI010000141.1:0-6742 GCA_034723835.1 Candidatus Omnitrophota bacterium
ATCCTTCACTTCAGACCCTGAACTTACCGGTAATAAAAAACGGCAGGGAAGCAATTGATAATTCTGAACCCGCCAGAGGGCAAAAGAGGTAAAATGGCTATAAATAATAACGGTTCGGCCAAACTCTTTATTTAAAAAGCCCTTGACGATAAAGTTCGTCAGGGTTTCTACTTCTTTATAATCCACTTCATCGGTAATACCCCCAAATGAAGTAAAACTCTTGCCGGTTTCTTCTATATACCCGGCACCCTGTTTACCGACTATAATCAATTTTTCATTTCCCGAATACTGCTCCAGGGCAGAGTTAACAATGGCGACGTTCAATTTTCCCAAAAAACCAATATCCGAAGTTATCAGCAGTAAAGCCCGGGGCAAAGAAGAATCTTCCAAGAACAAATGCCGCGCGCCGGCAATGTTCACCATCCGGAAGAACGTCTGCAGATAATCTCCAAATTCATCAAGTTTTTTTCTTGCTTTTTGAAGGCGGTAAAATTCAGAGGAAGCCACGCCTTTTAAGACATTAATTATACCCCCGATTTCCTTATTAAAATTCAACTCATTGCGTAACTTCGTTAATTGAAACATATTTTAATTCTTAAAAAACTCTTCGAAGGCTTTATCCAAATCCCGTTTTATCTCTCCGGTCAACACCTTTCCGGATGCGAGTTTTTCAACCAACCCGGGCCGTTTTTTAAGCAAATATCTATAGATATTTTTCTGAAACCTCCCTCTTTTCTCCTCTTCTAAAATCTCAGGCATATTCCTGCTAAAGGCGTAGAAAATAATAATTATTTCTTCCAATGGCAAAGAACTGCCCTTATCCTGGGTAAAAATAGCGGTTAAGGCTTCTCCTTTTTTTATCCTCTCTTCCACTTCGGGTGAAAGCTTGGTTTTTACGCGGGTAAGGCTGACTGATTCTTTAAACCGGGCATATTCCCCTTTTAACGCGGCCGATACCTCTTTTATCGCCTCGCACTGGACTTTGTTCCCAATCCGTGAAACAGAAAGCCCTATATCAATGGCCGGCTTAAACCCCGCATGAAAAAGATTGGTATTTAAATATATCTGTCCGTCGGTCATCGAGATAAGATTTGAAGGAATAATACCGGTAACATCTCCTTCTTGTGTTTCTATTATCGGCAGAAAACTCATCGAGCCTCCGCCGTTATCTTCATTTAACTTTGCCGCCCTTTCCATCAGCTGGGAATGGATATAAAAAATGTCGCCGGGATAGGCTTCCCTGCCCGGAGACCTTTCCAGGAGCAAAGAAAGCTGCCGGTAAACCCAGGCATGCCGGGTTAAATTATCGTAGACCACTAAAACATCTTTGCCGCGGCGCATAAAATATTCTCCCAGGCTACAGGCGGTATAAGGAACAAGATATTGCTCTGCCGGAGAATCAGACGCCAGGGCGCTGACAATAATACTATAATCCATTGCTTCTCCTCTTTTCATCTCCTGGAAAAGCTTCATAAATGCGGAAAAACTGCCCCCTATCCAGCAAAATATACAAATTACATCTTTGCCTTTTTGATTTAAAATGGTATCTACGGCCAAAGTAGTTTTACCGGTAACCCTATCTCCGATTATAAGCTCTCTCTGCCCTTTACCTAAAGGAATAATGGTATCTATTGTCTTAATCCCGGTAAGCAGCGGCTCATATATGGGTATTCTATCCACTACACCCGGCGCATCTTCAAAAACGGGATAAAAATCATTTTCCCGTATCTTCCCTTTTCCGTCAGCCGGATGGCCAAAAAAATTGATTATCCGGCCGATAAAATCATCTCCTACCGGAACTTTAAAGACACCTTCTTCGGCATAAACAATGTCTCCTATGCGTAACCGGGTCTCATCCCCCAAAACCAGGGCTAAGACTTCCTGTTCGGTAAAGCCGATTATCATTCCCAATAAATCCGCTTTTAATTCAATTAACTGCCCGTTTATACAGGAAGAAAGGCCCGTTATCTTGACTATCCCTTTTTTAATTTCATGGATTGTCCCTGTATCCTTTATGTCCAGCGCCGGGATCTTTATCTCCATACATTCACCTCTTCTATATATTTTTTGCCCTCTCCCTCATCACCGGCAGTATCTTTTTAAGTTTATTCCTGATAGAACCGTCAATTACAAATCCTCCTGATTTTATAAGCAGGCCGGCAACTATTTTCTTATCTATTTCCTCAAGCAGGGTAATATCCTTCTTTAACTTAGAAGTTAATATTTCCTTCAGGTCCTTTTTCTGTCCGCTATCTAAGGGATACGCGCTAATAACCGTCATCTTATCCCCTTCGGTCTTCATTTTGTCCTTCTCAACCCCTTTTATTTCACTAACCAGTTCATCAATAAACTGGTTATGTAAACTTTCCCGGCCGCTCTCAGTAAAGATATGCTTTATCATATCAACAGCTAAATAAATTCCCTTTTCCTGCATCTCTAAAGTAAGATCTGTTTTTTTAGCCTGGCAGTCCCTTAACGCCTCATTAATCAATCTTTTGGCCTCTTTCCTGGCTTTGTCAACTATATCTGTTCTATTTTTTTCTGCTTCCTGCCGGGCTTGTTCTTTTAATTCCCCGGCCCGAAGCCCGCCTTCTTCAATTTTTCTCGCGGCTTCCCTCTTTGCTCTTTCCAGCTCTTCTGTCAATGCTTTTTCCTTTTCTAAGTTTTCCTGATTAAGATGCTGCAGCCTTTTTAAAGCGCGGCTGATATGGCTATGAAGCAGCCATTTTAAAAACAGGGCAATCAATATAAAGGTAACAACCTGAATTATAACTAACTGCCAGATAAGCATGATAACTCCTTCTCATTTATCCCCCAAACAGATTATACACAATCAACAGTCCGAGTATCGCAATTGCCTCGGCAAAAACAAACGCCAATATCATAGATATTAATATCTTTGGCGCTGCCGAAGGATTTCTTCCCAGCGCCTTAACGCTGGCAAAGCCCACTGCCGCTATAACCGCTGAAGGGCCCAATGTGCTGATCAGCATTATCAAAATGATGGTAAAATTTTTCATCTTTTTAATCCCTAGAAGTTCGGGGACGGTTCTCGTTGCAAACCCAAACCTGTCCCTCAGCCAAACCCAAACCTGTCCCTCTGCCGATAAATCGGCGGACTATGCAAAGGATTTTGTGATTTTTGCGGATGTCTTGCGTCCTTTGCGTTTCAGCAGTTTATTTATCAAGTTTCTCGTCGTAAACGCAAATTTTATCCTTTCCGGTCCGCTTTGCCCGATAGAGCGCTTTATCTACCTTTCTAACCAACTCATCTTTTTCCTGGGCATTATCCGGAAAGGTAGCCGCGCCGGCACTAATCGTTACCGGCAGCTGGATTCTAACCCGTTCAACCAGTCTTTCGCCTATCCTCTGAACATACTGTCTGGCGGTCTGGGGCATAATTATGGCAAATTCCTCTCCACCATACCTGAAAACTATATCATTTTCCCTGACCAAACCCGCAAGCAGCTGGGCAGTATCAAAAAGCGCCCTGTCTCCTTCTAAATGTCCCTTGGTATCGTTATATTTTTTAAAATCATCAATATCTATAATAAATAACGAGAACGCCTGGGGAAAGCGCCTCAAATGTTCGATCTGCCAATCTAATTTTTCCTGAAAATGGCGGTGATTATAGACACCGGTCAAGCCGTCTAAAATAGACATATCCTCATAATGCCTTTTTTTCCCTGCCTGAATTAACAGGCAACTGCTTTCTATTGACCTTTTCAGGATTATCTTCAATTCTTCGACATTTACTGGTTTCATCAAATAAGCATAAGCGCCTTCTTTCAAAGCTGCTACCGCTGAATCAATAAAAGAAGGGACGGTAAGAACAATTATATTGATCCAGAAATTTATTTTTTTGATCTTTTTCATCAGCTCAATTCCGTCCATATCTATTACCCGGAGTTCGCTGATAACGGCCATAAAAGAGTTCTCTTTAGCCAGCTTAAGCGCCTCTTTAGCGGTTGTCACTCTCCAGACCTTATAAACAGTGTTAGCAAGCCCGCCTTCCAGGGACTTAAATGTTTTTTCGTTGTCTTCGATTATTAATATATTAAATTCATTTTTCATTTAGATCATCTCCTTTTCTTCAAACCATCAACCCAGGCTTTTTCTAATTCCTCCAGGCTCTCAAATCTATATGCTCTCAGTAAGGCCTGTTCCCAATCTTGCCCGTCCCGCAGCCGGCGGCAGAAAGATACAAATTTTTCCCTGCCGAATTCTTCCAAAAGAAATTCTATTATGCTCGCTGATTCGCTGTAAAAAATAAACGGCCTCAGCGACCCGTAATCTTTGATACCGGATAGTTCTTTAAAAGATAAATAACTTTTATCCTTTACCATGCCCCTGGCGGCTGTTAAATATTTTTCTCTATCCTTTTCCTGCAGGAGCGCAACAGCCTCATCTATCCATAAGGGAAGTTGTTTGTCAAACCCTATAACCTCTCTAAATATAATATGTCCCATCTCGTGGGGAAGGACATGATCAAAAAATTCATCTTCCCGGACATAGGTATTGATCTCTTTTTTGATAACATGAACGCTCCCGCTTGACCAGGATATACCCTGACTGCCTTCTAAATATTCTTTTTGTTCCGGATAAAGATATATCTTACAGCGCCGGTCAAAAGTCCAGAAATTAAACCTCCTGAACCCTAAGTAATCGGTGATACTCTTGTAATAATGCTCGGCCGAATTTGCCACCCTGCCGACATACTCCCGGGGCGCTTGTTGATAATAAATAATAAAGTGCTTGCTCTTCTTTATATTCCACTGCTCATCTCCGGCATCGGCCTGATAACAGAATAGAAAGATTATTCCGGTTAATATTATCGCTTTCAACATCTTCATATTATACTGTGTGTATTGTATCATAATTTCTCACTTTAAATCAACAAAAAAGCCAGAAAACGCCAGAAAAAAAGCCAGATCCTGATTTGAATCTGGCTTTAACCCGCTGACTAAATTCCCCGGTCTATTTTTCCTCCCTCTCTTTTTCTCTCTCCTTCTCCCTGGCTTGATCAATCCCTGCCTGGCGCTGCCAGATAATGAAGAAAATCAGCGAAAGCAGGCCAAGCACAATAATCACGCCCAGGATAACCCGCCAGGTTGTCTTAACCGAAATTCTTTCCGCTGCCGGGCCGGCAACAACAACCTTACTTTCAATAACCATTTTCTCTAATTTGGACAGAATATCTTTTATAGAATCAAGGATCTCAACATTATCCCGGTACACAGCGATATGGGTTTGAGGCAGGACATCCATTGCCGCTTCTTGTTTGCGTAAAATATCACCGCTCTTCTCCTGAATATCTTTTTGCAGGGTAAGGGCAATATCAAAGTAGGCAGGTCCTTTTAACTTCTTCACCATTTCTTCAGCATCGCCGGTTAAGTTATCTATTCGGGCCCGGGATATTATCCAGACATCTTTAATCTCAATGGAACGGCTGGCGCTTTCTCCCGGGGCAAGCTCAACCTTTTTATATACATAATAAAGGGCCTTCCCTATATCATAGTCCAGGGTTAAATCACCCAATTCAACAATATCTTCCGGTTTTACCTCCCGGGGGAGATAGGCCTTGAGCAGGGCTTCCTGGGTTTTTGTCTTGGAAGGGTTAACTATCATGGTCTTTAAAACGACACCACATTCTGCCTGCCCGGCTAAAAATAAGAACATACCCCCTGCCAATAAAATTAATACGGCTAATTTTGTTCTTAAATTTTTCATTTTCATCCCCATTATCATTCTTTATTTTCTTCCCTACGCGCCGGTGCCGCGGCAACAGCAGGTTCAGGTTCTTTCTTTTCGCTAATATCCGGTTTCTTACCAATATCCGGTTCTTCTTTTTCACCCTCGGTACCCGGCTCCAAACCGCCCCCTTCTTCTGCCGGTATTGATTCCATCCAAGTCTTGGTTACCGGCTCATCACTGCCCCGGTTCAAGATCTCCTGGCTCAATTCAACCAATGCCCTAATCTCTAAGGTCTTGCTCTTGATATAATCTAGATTAGTGGCCTGTGCTTCGGAAATATCATATATTTCTTCTATCTTAAGGCCCTGGCTCCTGCTGATTTCTCTCAACCTGTCAGCTACCGCGGAAAGAGAATCGAAAATAGCTTTGATAGCCTTTTCATCGGTTAAACCTGCCATTTCTTCGGTTAAAGAACTTAAGTTCTTTATATCATCCATAACCGAGCTGATAGTGGTGTTTGCTTCAGAAATAGTCATCCCCGCTAAATCTAGCGCGTCAGTGTCTATGCCTGCTACCTGGCCCATAACAGTTGTGGCAGTACTTGCTATCTCTTCTAAATCAGTGGATATTACCTGGATACTTATTCCGTCAATGGTACCCTGAGTTGCCTCTTTACAAATAATAGTATGCTCTCCCCTGCCCCACTGAAATTCAACATCATACTCATAAACCCCTGAACTGCTTACAGACTCGGTCATTTTAGCCGCGGATATCCTGAGCGTGTTATAAGCGTCATAAACATCAATTACCGGGAAAAGACCGGTACCGGTCTTATACCTGAGGGTTAAGGTATCGTTTTCCCGAACAGAATTTTGTTGGTTAAGAATACGGGATGCGCTCTCTCTGGCAACAACATCCTGAGTAGCGGCCGCCTGCGTGGCAACAGCAGTCTGGGTAACACCCGCCTGCGTGGTAACAGCAGTCCGGGTAGTGCCGGCCTGCGTGGCAACAACACCCTGGGTAGCAACGGCCTGGGTGCCCACTTCAC
>JAYEPI010000142.1:0-6630 GCA_034723835.1 Candidatus Omnitrophota bacterium
TGACGGTCTGCTTTTTTCTGAAATTTACAATGAAACAACATCAGTAGCTATGGACCCAATAGAAAAAAAGCCGCTTTATCATTTTCATCCGGGAAAGTCAATTCTTTCTTTAGGGACCAGGGGCTGTAATTTTGATTGTCTTTTTTGCCAGAACTGGCAGATATCTCAAAATCCCAGGGCATACACTAAAACTATCACTTCCCGGGAAGCTGTTGAGCAGGCCAAGAAGCTGAATTCATTCGGGATAGCCTATACTTATAATGAACCTTCGATATGGTATGAATTTGTTTTGGATACAGCGAGATTAGCTAAAAAAGAAAAACTTCTGAATGTGTTAGTTACCAACGGATATATAAATCAAGATCCCTTAAAAGAATTAATGCCTTATATAGATGCCTTAAATGTTGATTTCAAATCTATGGATAATAATTTTTATGTTAAATACTGCAATGGGACATTAAGCCCGGTGTTAGAGACTATAAAAACGGCTTTTCGTTTTGCGCACATCGAGCTTACCAACCTTATTATACCCACCTTAAATGACACCCGGGACGATTTCATAAAACTCCGGGATTGGATTTTTGAAAATTTAGGGCCGGAGGTCCCGCTTCACTTTTTAAGATATTTTCCGTGTTATAAAATGGATATCGCGCCTACACCGCTGGAGACACTAAAGACGGCTAAAAAAATAGCCCTGGAAAAATTGAGGTATGTTTATTTAGGGAATGTTTAAATTACTCTTCAGGCCTGCGTTTCTTTTTAATTCATTAAACCATAACAGAAAGGTAAGAGATTCTTTTTCAGCCAGCACCTTTGACTGATATTTGTCAAACTCCTGAGTAAGCTTTTCTTCATCCGCCGGTTGGTATTTTATCAACCAAAGAATTGCGTATCCATTAGTTACTTTGACCGGCATGCTTATCTCTCCTTCTTTTAGACCAAAAGCCGTCTTGACAAATTCGGAATTTTTTCCTATTCCCGGAATATAACCGGTTCTGGTAAAAAGCCCGCTGTTTTTTATCTCCAGAGAAAGACCTTCGGCAGCTTCTTTGAAGTCAATGTTTTCTTTTTGCAGCGATTGCTCTATTCTAAGACGATAATCTCCGGCAGCAGCTTCAGAAAGCTGCCAGGATTTTAATTCAATTAAGGATTGTTTAACTTTTTCCCCGGCTTCTTCAAAATCAGGGAGGTAAGACTCTTTTTTCTCCTTTAGCCTGATTATATATAATCCCTTTGGCGTAGATATTGGATCGCTGATTTCCCCTGTTTCCAGGGAAAATGCCCTGTCATGCAGTTGGGGCGACCAGCCAAAGGCCGGGAGAGTACTTTCCCCGGAAAAAAAGCCTGTTTCTTTAAGCTCCAGCGAGTCTAAAATATCAGGGTTATCGAATATTTCATCGGATACTTCATCGGTTTTTTGCTGAGTAAGTTTTCTCGTTTCCAGAGAGGTCAGTTTTCTTTTTATTGTATCTTTTACTTCTTTTAACGGCTTATACTCGGTCTTACCTTCTTCCAGTTCAAATTCTTTAAGATGGCTGTGATAATATTCGGTAATTGCTTTTTCGCCGATAACTACCTTGTTTTCAAAATCAGCATAATTGAATTCGGCATATTCTAAATTTACCTGCTGAGGTATCCTAAACTCCTCTAAGTTTTTATGATAGTAGTTCTTTAATTGATCTTCGCTTAATTCTACTGCGGACTTGAAGTCATTCTTTTTTATTAAAGAATAAAGGATTTCTGCTTTATCAAATTCCTTTTTATAGGCATTTTTTACTTCTTCTTTGGTAAGGCTTACTTTAGTTAAAATGAGCCCGCGTAATTTTAGGATAGACAGAGAATCCTTTATCTCCGCCTCAAAAGTTTGAGGTGTAGTTTTAAATATATCCTTTATTAGGTAATTATATAGAGTTTTGTTAAATTGCCCGTCTTTTTGAAAAAACGGATAATTTTTAATAGTTTCTACAACCTCTTCGTTGGTTATTTTAATTTTTTGTTTTTTTATCTCATTAAGCAGGATGAGGCGGTCCCAGGCTGCTTGTTCCAGATCCAGGTATTTTATTACCTGCCGGAGATCGCTGCCGTATCGCATTATTGCCTGATTCTTACAGGCCTGGTAGCTGACCCCGTATTCTTTAAACGAGACTTTTTTATTGAAAATAATGCCGGCAAAACTGGGCCCTTTTTGTTCCTTGCTTCTGATTGCCATACTGCCTGCTCCCCATAAGGCAAAGGCTATTATTAATGCCCAGATTATATGTTTGGTTAATTTTCTCATTGATTTTATCATAATGATAAATCTCCTAATTCGCGAAAATTAGCGTTTAAAAACAGTTTTTTAACGACCTTATTATAAAATAGTCTGGAAGATTAAGCAAGGAAATATTGGAGGCTTGCATTTTTTAATAGATTATGATAGATTAAATCCAGATGATATTCTGTTAAATAAAGTATATGATAAAATGGTAAAAATTGAAAAAGCGCTATTGTTTGTTTTTATTGTTGTGCTGATTTTTACTGCTGGCTGCGTAAAAAGGATTGTTACTATTGATTCTCAACCGTCCGCCGCAGAGGTGTTTTTCGGTTCCAGGATGGTGGGAACGACTCCCTGCAGTTTTGATTTTACCTTCTACGGCTGCCATCCGATTAAATTAGTCAAAGAGGGATATAAAGATTTTTATACTACTGAAAGATTAAAACCTCCGGTCTATGAATATCTTCCCTTTGATTTTATTTCAGAGAACCTGCTCCCGTTTCAATTTGAAGATGTTCACAATTTTTCCTACCAGTTGGTTCCTGAAGATCCCATCGAAGAATAATGAAAAAAATTACAATAAAACCAGTTCAAAGATTAAAAGGAATTCTAACTTTACCCGGCGATAAGTCTATCTCGCACCGGGCTGTTATGATCGGTTCCATTGCCAGGGGTACGACCCGGATTAGAAATCTTTTAGATAGCCAGGATTGTGAAAGAACAATAGATGCGTTCAGGATGCTGGGGGTAAACATAAAGAAGGATAAAGGTGAGATTATTGTTGAAGGCAGGGGGTTGAGAAGTTTTGCTAAGCCGAAGGGACCGATATATCTGGGTAATTCCGGGACTTCGATGCGGCTGCTTGCCGGTATTCTCGTTGGTCAGGGTTTTAATTGCAAGCTTACCGGAGATAAGTCTCTTTCAGCCAGGCCAATGAAGCGGATTGTTAAACCGCTGAAACTTATGGGTGCAAAAATAAAGACAAATATCGAAGATTCCCGGCCGCAGGAATATTATCCTCCGCTTGAAATTCAGGGCAAAGCCCTTCGGTCAATAAAATATAAGACCGATGTAGCCAGTGCCCAGGTTAAATCATCCGTTTTATTAGCAGGCCTTTTTACTAATGGCCTGACTACAGTTACTGAACCAGCTGCTTCACGGGACCACACAGAAAGAATGTTGAGATTTTTCGGAGCAGATATTTTAGTTAAAGGCAGGACTATTTTCTTAAGGCCGGGGGAGTTGAGGGCAAGATTGGTAGACATACCGGGAGATATTTCTTCAGCTGCCTTTTTTCTGGCAGCTGCAGCCTTGAATAAAAAATCACGCTTGACTCTTAAATCTATTGGTTTAAATCCGACCAGGACAGGTATCTTACGCCTTTTAAGACAAATGGGGGCAAAGATAGAGATTGTAAATAGACGAGTTAAATGTTTTGAGCCGCGGGGAGATATAATAATTAAAGGAGAAGTTTTAAGGGGCATTAAAATAAAAGGCGATATAATTCCTAAGGTTATTGATGAACTTCCAATTATTATGGTGCTGGCTGCTTTGGCCAGAGGCAGGACATTAATAGAAGGCGCAGGAGAATTGCGCGTAAAGGAAACCGATAGAATTTTTTCAATGTCTTCTAATTTAAGAATGTTAGGAGCGGATATTAAAGAAAGAAAAGATGGTGTCTTAATTCAGGGAGTCAGCTGTTTGACTGGCGCAAAACTCAAGAGCTTTGGAGATCACCGCACAGCTATGAGTATGGTTATCGCCGGCTTAAATACCAGAGGTACGACTGTTATCGAAGACGCCGGTTGCATAGATACCTCCTTTCCCGGCTTTATGAATACCTTGAGAAAAATATCAGATTAATAGCTGGTAAAGAGTAACGAGGTTAAATTAATTTCTAATTTCTAATTTCTAATTGACCTAAATAAACCCCAATGACCAATAACCAATAACAAAATTTGGTCATTGATTAATTGGTCATTGGGAATTGATTAGAAATTAGATCAATTAGGTCAATTAGACATTTAATTTTCTCACTACTTAGTAGTTGGTGATTTACCATTTAACCGATTTTTTATAATTGCCTTGACTTTAATAGTTGTGTTTTGTTATAATTAAAATTCACAGGAGTAAAATAATGGGATTTAGTTTATTTAGTTATTTCTGGGGTTTTTTCTCAAGTGATATTGGTATTGATTTAGGTACATCTAATACCCTGGTTTATGTAAAAGACCAGGGTATTGTCTTATGTGAGCCTTCGGTTGTAGCTGTTCAAAAAGATACCACTAATGTGCTGGCGGTAGGGGAGGAAGCTAAGCGGATGCTGGGCAGGACTCCGGGCAGTATTGTTGCCATAAGGCCGATGAAGCATGGTGTGATAGCAGATTTTGAAATTACCGAAAGTATGCTGCGTTATTTTATCAGAAGGGTTCACAATCGTAAGGCCTTTATTCGGCCAAAAATAGTAATAGCTGTTCCCAGCGGTATAACCGAGGTTGAGAAAAGAGCGGTTAAAGATTCCGCTATTCATGCCGGGGCAAGAGAGGTATACTTAATTGATGAGCCAAGAGCAGCTGCTATCGGCGTGGGCCTGCCTGTTCAGGAGCCGGCCGGTAATATGGTGATAGATATTGGCGGAGGGACTACCGAAGTAGCAGTAATATCCCTTTCTGATGAGGTCCATTCTCAAACCCTTAGGGTTGGGGGAGATGAAATGGATGAGTCGATTATTGCCTATCTTAAGAAAACCTACAATCTTATGATTGGAGAGGCTACTGCCGAGAATATTAAGATCAAGATAGGTTCTGCCTATCCCTTAGAGGAAGAGATGACCATGGAGGTAAAGGGCCGGGATTTGGTAGCAGGACTGCCTAAGACCTTGACGATTTCTTCTGAAGAGATAAGAGAGGCTTTAAGCGAGCCGGTGTCCAATATATTAGAGGCAGTAAGAGTTACCCTGGAAAGAACCCCGCCGGAATTATCAGCTGACTTGATAGACCGGGGAGTGATTCTGGCCGGAGGCGGCTCACTGCTTAGAGGAATAGATAAGCTGCTTAGCGAAGAAACAGGATTGCCTGTCCATTTAGCCGATGACCCTTTAACAGCCATTGCATTGGGGACAGGTAAGGTATTAGATAACCTGCAAATCTTACATAGATTGGATGTTCCCACCAGACTTGAGTAGATGTGTTACGTTTTAATAAAAAAACTATCTCAATTATATTTCTTCTTTTTTTAATCCCCATTCTGACCGTATTAGACCCCGCCTTATTCAATAATAAAATAAAATTGAGCATAATTTCAGCTTTTAAACCTGTATTAACAATAAGCAGTGGTATTGCCTCTAAATTAAAACAAAGCTCCCGGAGGCTGCGGGGTTTTCAGGGTTTGCTTAAACAGAAAAACATGTTGGAGCAAAGGGTAATCGAACTTACCGGGGAAGTTATAGAACTGAAAGAGAGCTCTATTGAAAATGAACGCCTGAAAAAACTTCTTTTATTTAAAAAACAAACTTCTCAAAAAGCGATTCCTGCCCAAGTTATAACCAAAGATTCTACTAATTGGCATAAAACAGTAGTTATTAATAAAGGCGTTAAGCAGGGAATAAAAAAGGATATGCCGGTGGTAACTTCTCAAGGGCTGGTGGGCAAAGTTATTCAAACAGGTGAAGGGGTGAGCCAGGTTATGTTAATGTTAGACCCGAATTTAAAAATAAGCGGGCTTATTCAGCGTAACCGTGAACAAGGAATAATCGAAGGCAGTTCTTTCGGTCTATGCAGAATGAGATATTTTTCCTTAGATACCGATGTTAAATCCGGGGATGTGGTTATTTCTTCAGGCTTAGGAGGTATTTATCCTAAAGGTTTGATTGTCGGTAAGGTAAGGAATTTAGAAAAGGATACAGGAGGACTCTATTCATATGCCTGGGTAGAGCCGATAGTTGATTTTTCAAAATTAGAAGAGGTCTTATGCCTGGAGTTAAAGTAATTGCCTTCATTTTAGTTATTTTTATATTTTTAGTTTTAGAAGTGGTTTGCCTGGATAAAATTGAGATTCGAGGTATAAAACCGGATCTTTTACTTATTGCGCTTATATTTTTTAGCTTACGGAAAAACTTAATGTTCGGATTGAAATTAGGATTGGTGCTGGGCTTTTTGAAAGGAGTGTTTACTGCCGGGCTGCCGGGAATCAGTATGTTTGCCTTTGGATTATGCGGCTTAATAATCGGTAAATATTTTAAGTTTATTTACAGGGAAGGCATTCTTGTTCAGCTGGCAGTAGCATTTTTATTAAGTCTTTTTACTAATTTGGTTTATTATCTAGTTTCTTTGTTTTTCAATATTTTGCCGAATATGGTTAGCCCATTTAAGAATGTA
>JAYEPI010000143.1:0-6573 GCA_034723835.1 Candidatus Omnitrophota bacterium
TAATCTTGGGGCCGAACATCTGCCTGCAAAATACGGTTAAAATACCTTTTAACTCTGAAAATGATATATCCTTATCTACCATTAGCCCTTCTACCTGGTGAAACATAAAAGAGTGGCTGGCATCGGTAGCGTCAGGCCTGAAAACCTTTCCCGGAGCAATCACCGAAATAGGAGGACGCTGTTTTTCCATAACCCTTATTTGCACTGTGGAAGTTTGGCTGCGCAAAAGAAAACCATCAGTGGTATAAAAGGTATGAAACGTTTCTCTCGAGGGATGAAAAACAGGCATATTTAAAGCTTCGAAATTATAATATTCTGTTTCTATCTCGGGCCCTTCTACCGGGTGAAATCCCAGGCCGGTAAAGATCCCGGTTATTTCATCAATAATCTGAGTTATCGGATGGGAGTGCCCAATATCCGGCAGGGTTCCCGGTAAACTGACATCTATTTTCTTTTGGGTGGTCCGAACAGATAATTCCTTTAAAGAAATTTCTTTAAGTTGGATTTGCTGAGATATCTTTTTCTTAACTTCATTGGCCTTTTGCCCAACCAAAGACCGTTCACTCAACACAAGCCCCCCAATCTTTTTTATAATCCCGGAAATTTTCCCTTTGCGTCCGAGGTATTCTCTTTTCAGGTTCTCTAATTCCTCTTTCTGTTTTACCTGTTTTATCCGGTCAAGCGCTTTTTTTTCTATTTGTCTTAAGTGTTCTTTCACTGTAACGCTACCTCTTCTTTTTTAATCTTTCTATGTCTTTATTACTTCCTATTATTATCATAACATCATCTTTTTTAATCACATAATCTGCCTCAGGCAGAATATTAACCGCCTGTTTAACTTCGGATTTTCCTTCTTCGGTAACCCGGGGTTCTTTTCTTCTGATGGCAATAATCGTAATGCCATATTTCACCCTCACTTCTAATTGTTTCAATGAATTTCCAATGAACTCTTTTGGAGTGAGTATCTCCATAATACTGTAATTCGGCGAAAGGTCGATCTGTTCAATTATCCGGGGAGAAACAAGGCTGTTAGCTATCCTTATCCCCATATCACGCTCGGGGAAAACCACCTTGGTCGCGCCCACTTTACGTAACACCTTGCCATGATAACTATTAACCGCTTTACTCACAATCTCAGCAATTCCTATGTCTTTTAAGATCAAGGTAGCCAGGATACTTGCCTCCAGGCCTCCTATACCTACTATTGCGCAATCGACATGCTCAATGCCAACAGCCCTTAATCTCTTCTCATCGGTAACCTCTACCTGAACAGCCTGGGTAACATACGCTGAGGCTTCCTGAACCTTTTCAGCAAGGATATCTATGGCCAGCACCTGATAACCCTTTTCACTTAATATTCGAGCCACACTCAAGCCAAACCTCCCTAATCCAATTACTGCAAATTGTTTCATTTCTGCTGCCTCCTCAAATGAGAACATAACTTAGGAAAATTTTTGCAAAAATTTTCCTAAGTTATTTGTTCGAATTTGACCCTTGACATCTCCGATGTCAAGGGTAAGTTCGCACTTATGACCCCGAAACTTCGGGGTCATGTGCCCACTTATCCGACCATAATTTTTTCTTCCGGATATCTATAAATTAATTTTTCTTCACGCAGGGCAATCGCCAGCGCCAATGTCAACGGCCCAATCCTGCCGGCATACATTGTCAAAATAATCAATGCCTTACCCAGGGTGGTTAAGCCAGCGGTTATCCCGGTGGATAAGCCTACAGTCCCAAAAGCAGAAGTCACTTCAAACAGAATAGGCAAAAATGAACCTGACGACCTGCCGGCATTTTCTCCTTCCACTACGGAAAGAATAAGGGTAAACAATACAATCCAACCCAGCCCCATCAAAAAGACTACCAGGGCCTTACGGATAACATATTGAGGTATGGTTTTTTTAAAAAGCGAAACCTCTTTTTTATTCTTGATCATAGCCCAAAGACCGGCCAATACCACTCCGAAAGTAACGGTCTTTATACCACCGCCCGTTGAACCCGGAGAAGCCCCGATAAACATTAAAAATATCAAGAAAAAGAGAGTGCCTATACGCAGCGTCCCAATATCTATGGTATTAAAACCGGCTGTCCGGGAAGTAACCGACTGAAAATATGAAGTAAAAATCTTGTTTTTCCAGGAAAGATCTTTCAATGCGTTTTGATTTTCCGAAAACAAGAAAAAGGCCATCCCGAGTAAAATTAAAAAAACGGTTAACGTCAGTACGATTTTGGCTTGAAGATTAAGTTTTTTTAAAATAAAAGACCTGTTTTTCCGCCAGAAGTTCAGGCTTTTTACATCTAATAAAACAACAAAACCTATGCCCCCCAGTATAATCATTATACTCATAACAAAAATAATATAATAACTATCTTTGTATCCAATAAAACTATTAGAAAACAGGGAAAATCCCGCATTGCAAAATGCCGAAACAGAATGGAATATCGACCACCATACAGCCTGGTTAACCGAAACTCCGGGGGCCTGAACCCATTTCAGAAATAAAAGAAAAGCGCCTAAAATTTCTATTCCAAACGTAACAATTAGAATATACTTAATTAAGGTAGTCAGGCCTTCGATCTTATGACGATCTAATGCACTCTGGACAATAACTTTTCTTCTTATAGTCAACTTTCTGCCCAAAAGAATAGCAAATAAGGTAGATAAGGTCATTATACCCAATCCCCCCGATTGAAATAGCAGCAGTATCACCAGGCGCCCGAACGGCGAAAAGAAACCAGCTGTATCTTTAACTATCAGCCCGGTAACACAGGTAGCGCTGGTGGCAGTAAAAACCGCATCAATAAGCGCTAAATCCTCCCGCCCCTGAACAGATATCGGTAAACTCAATAAGACCGTTCCGATTACAATGGTCAGTAAAAAACTCAGGGCTACTATTTGAGGCGGGTTTAATCTTCTCATTTATCTCCCGGTATTCCCTTGGTTATCTTAACCAGCTCTCCAAATGCCCTTTTATCATTAACCGCTAAATCAGCCAGCATCTTCCTGTCAATAGCTATCTTCGCTTGTTTGAGCCCATTGATAAACTTGCTGTAAGATATGCCATTTTTATTGGCCTGAGCATTTATTCTAACTATCCAGAGTTTCCTGAAATCTCTTTTTTTTACCTTGCGGTCTCTATAAGAATAAGCAAGCGCCTTTTGAACCGTTTCTTTAGCGGTTCGATAAAGCCTGGATCTGCCGCCTCTATATCCTTTAGCAGATTTTAAGATCTTTTTTCTTCTCCTTCTGGAAGCAGGTGTTTTTTTTACCCGCGGCATATTCTCCTCCTTTGTAACATCTAAATTATTGTTAAACTGCTTCTTTCGTATTGCGTATTGCGTAATGCGTATTGCGTTAAAGTTTCTTAATAAGATTTGTAATCATTATATCTAACTCTCTATATGTTTTCATCTTTTCCATCTTTTTGTTTTTCTTTCTTTACGCAATACGCATTAGTGCGTAGCGAAGCGTAGCCTCCCCGTAGGGGACGCAATACGCATGACAAACTTAGCCATTTAACAGTTTATTTATAGGGTATTAACTTTTTTATGTTATCCCGGTTGGTTTTATCTACTAAAGCCGAAGAGCGTAAAACCCGTTTTCTCTTGCCGGATTTTTTAGTCAGTATATGCCCCCGGAACGCTTTACCTCTCTTTATCTTGCCTCGTTTACTGATTCTAAATCTTTTAGCTGCACCTCGTCTTGTCTTTATCTTCGGCATCTTCCACTCCAGTTATAGTTGGCTGGCCGGTCGGCCAATCGGCCGGTATCGATTGAAAAATAATTATTTTGAACCAACAATAGTTATCAAAACCTTTCCTTCCCGGTAAGGCCCTCTTTCTACCCGTCCAGTTGTTTCTAAGTCTTTGATTAAACGATCGACAACCCGTTTTCCCAGATCGAAATGGGCTATTTGCCTACCACGAAATATCATTGTGATTTTAACTTTACTGTGATGTTCCAAAAATTTCTGGGCACTGCGGAGCTTCACCTGATAATCGTGCTCTTCGATAGTGGGACGGATTTTTACTTCTTTAAGGCCTGTTGACTGCTGCTTTTTTTTGGCTTCTTTTTCTTTTTTTCTCTGGCTGTATTTAAACTTGCCGTAATTCATAATTCGACAGACAGGAGGAACAGCAGTCGGTGCTACCTCGACTAAATCCAAGTCCTTCTGTTGGGCTAATTCTAATGCTCGAACAGTGTTCAAAACACCCAACTGTTCCCCATCAGCTCCGACAACCCTTATCTCTTTGGCTCGAATCCGGGCATTAATTCTTAATGGTTTAGAAATACTTACCACCTCCTTAATTTTTGTAAGTTATGCGCTCATTTACTTCATTAATAAATTTATTTAATTTCTGGCTGCCCTTATCTCCTCCATCCCTTTCCCTTATCGAAACAATCTTATTTTCAACTTCTCTATCACCAATTATTACCATATATGGTATCTTCTGAACCTGCGCCTCTCTGATCTTATAGCTTATCTTTTCATTGCGCAGGTCTAAATTAACCCTGATGCCGGCGGCCTGCATATCTGATGCCACCCCTTTCGCATACTCGACATGCCTGTCAGCAATAATCATAACCCTTACCTGCTCGGGAGACAGCCAAAGGGGGAACGCACCGCCGTAATGTTCGATAAGAATGCCGATAAATCTTTCCACTGAACCTAAGATTGCCCGGTGAATCATTACCGGCCGATGGGGTTTGGCGTCTTTTCCTATATATTCAAGATTAAACTTTTCCGGCATAGAAAAATCAACTTGAATAGTTCCGCATTGCCAACTGCGGCCCAAACAATCTTTAATGTGAAAATCTATCTTTGGGCCATAGAACGCACCTTCTCCCTCATTAATTTTATAATCTATCTTAAGATCGGCCAGGGCATTTTTTAATGCGCCGGTCGCCTCTTCCCATACTTCATCAGAACCCATAGAATCTTGCGGACGGGTTGAAAGTTCGATATTGTAATCTTCAAATCCCATTGCCTTATATATAGATAGGATAAGCTCGCTCACTCCTGTAATCTCGGCAGTTATCTGAGAAGGCATACAAAATATATGCGCATCATCAATCACAAATGCTTTAACCCTGAATAGGCCGTGTAAAACACCGGAAAGTTCATGTCGATGAACCAGCCCCAATTCAGCCATTCTTATCGGCAACTCCCTGTAAGAATGCAGGTTCTCCTTATAAAGCAGCAGTCCCCCCGGGCAATTCATCGGCCGAAGGGCAAAATTCTCTTCCCCTATAGTGGTAAAATACATATGTTCGCGATAATGTTCAAAATGTCCGCTTTGTTTCCATAAGCCTTCTTTTAAGACTAAGGGGGTCTTAACCTCTACATATCCCCTTTTTTTATGTTCCTTTTTCCAAAAGTTTAACAACGTCTCATAAAGTATAACCCCTTTAGGATGATAAAACGGAAAACCCGGGCCTTCGTTATGAAAGCTGAATAATCCCAACTGTTTGCCGAGCTTACGATGGTCTCTCAGTTTAGCTTGTTCTAAATTAGCCAGATAATCATTCAATTCTTTTTCTGTTTTAAAGGCAACACCGTAAATACGCTGGAGCATCGGGTTGCTTTCACTACCCCTCCAATATGCTCCGGCTACATTTAAAAGCTTAAATGCCTTAAGCTGTCCCGTAGAATCCAGGTGTGGCCCCCGGCAAAGGTCTATAAAATTCTCCTGCCGGTAAACTGAAACTTTATCAGATACTATTTGATCAATTAATTTTAACTTATAATCCTCTTTTAATTCCTTAAATAACTTAACTGCTTCCTCCTTGGGAATCTCGCTATGGACAAATGTTAAATTACGGTCAACGATCTGCTTCATTCTTTTGTCTATTTCAATCAGGGTTTCGGGAGTAAAAGTAACATCAGAATCAAAGTCGTAATAAAATCCATCGCTAATAGCCGGACCAATAGCCAGTTTTGTCCCCGGATAAAGTTCCTTAACCGCCTGAGCTAAAATGTGAGCAGCACTATGCCTTAAGGTTTCTAAGTTCATTTTACACTTCCTGTGAATTTATTTAAGACTTAGTATTTTCGCCTTTTATGGTGGGCGGTACTGGATTTGAACCAGCGACCTTTTGCATGTCAAGCAAACGCGCTAACCAACTGCGCCAACCGCCCAATGAGGACATAATCCCGAAGTTTCGGGATTATTTGTCCGAATTGGTACTGACAATCTGCCTTAATGGCAGATTGTCAGTACCTTTTTAAAAAAACCCTTTCTTTGAAAAATCTCAAAAGAAGATTATTATTTATTCCAGCAGATCCTTATTGTCTTCCCACCACTGCTGCCAGTTATTATATCCCTTGATATTTTTCCCGGTAATACTAATCAATGAATCCTGGCTGTAGACAACCACATCTCTATACTCGTCATTCAAAGCTTTAATCAAAGCAGGAATGGCCTTATTTGTTCCTACCTTGCCCAAGGAAAAAGCGCAGCTCGATCTAACCTCATGGTTATGGTCTTCCAATAATGCCTCGGCTAAAAACGAAGAAGCCTTTCTGTCGCCAAGTTCACCTAAGGCATCAGCACAAGCTATGCGAACCT
>JAYEPI010000144.1:0-6471 GCA_034723835.1 Candidatus Omnitrophota bacterium
TTATGCCAAGTCAAGCGTGGCCAGAAAAGTATCCAGTTTGCGTTCTTTTTTTAAGTTTTTATGCCGGGATGGACACCTGATTGTTAATCCTGCCTCCGGCCTGATAATACCCAAGTTAGATAAAAAATTGCCTGTCTTTTTGGGCTTGAGCGAGGTAATTAAGCTTTTAGAAGCTCCGTCTTATGATACGCTTATAGGTTTACGAGATAGAGCTATCCTGGAAACATTGTATAGTACGGGTATTCGGGTGAGTGAGATAGCAGACTTAAATATTAGGGATGTCGACTTTATCGGCGGTGTTATGAAAATTTATGGCAAGGGTAAAAGGGAAAGGCTTGCTCCTATCGGCGATAAGGCGCTTAAATGCATTCGGGATTATCTTTCCCGGCGCCGGCTTATCTGTAAAGCTCATAATAAAACACTATTTTTAAATAAGGGAAATAAAAGAATTTCTTCGCGTAGTATAAGAAATTTCTTAAATAAATATATTCGTCAATTAACAGTGAAGGAAGGCATATCGCCTCATACCTTGAGACATAGTTTTGCTACCCACCTTTTGGATCGGGGGGCTGATTTAAGGTCGGTTCAGGAGCTTTTAGGGCATCGCAATCTTTCTACAACCCAGATTTATACTCATCTGACCACTGAACGATTGAAGTCTGTGTATAATAAGGCGCATCCCCGCGCGTAAATAGTATTGCGTCGTGCGTATTGCGCATTGCGTAACGGACGATACTCTTTATGCAGCACGCAATACGCACAACGCAATACGCAATACGAACGAGAAATGACCATTATTTACAATTTAGTTTATCTAATCCTGGCAGTTATTTACCTGCCGTATTTTTTATTCCGGATAGCTAAAGATAAAAAATACGGCGAGGGATTTTTTATGCGCTTTGGCAGTTTACCTAAGAAAAGACTTGGGGGAAAAACTATCTGGCTGCACGCGGTCAGTGTGGGTGAAGTCAGAGGAGCCGAAACCTTGATAATCGGCCTGGAAAAAGAATTTCCCGATCATTTACTGGTTATCTCCACCATAACCCGAACGGGCAATCAAATAGCTAAGAAAATAACGTCTACTAAAAAAAATACCGTTGTTATTTATTTTCCTTTTGATTTTAGCTGGATAGTCAAAAGAGTAGTAGACAGGATAGCGCCGGATGTCTTTTTAATGTTTGAAACTGAAATCTGGCCTAATCTTATAACCTATCTGTCCAAAAAGGGAATTCCGGTAGTCCTGGTAAACGGCCGCATTTCTCTTTCTTCTTTTAAAGGATATAAAAGAATCAAGTTAATTTTAAAGTCTGTTTTATCCGGGATTGGCCTGTTCTGTATGCAAACTACTTTGGATGCGGAAAGAATAATTTCGTTGGGAGCATCACCGGAGAAAGTAAAAGTTATTGGCAATATGAAGTTTGATCAGTCAAAATTAGAACCTTTTTCCACCGGGAATATTGAACAGCTGAAATCTTTACTAAAGACGGAAAACGGCAGTGAGCTTTTTGTTGCCGGTAGTACTCATCACGGAGAGGAAAGGGCAATTTTGGATATTTATCGGAATTTAAACAGCCGGTTTCCCAATTTAAAGCTGTTTATTGCTCCCCGGCATCCCGAAAGAGCTCCTCAGATTGAAAAACTTGTGGTAAAATATGGGTTTAGTCCAGTCAGGATATCAAAGTTATTTACGCACGACGCACGACGCACGACGCAATACGTATCCGTGTTTATCTTAGATACCATTGGACAGTTAAGGGCGCTTTATGCCCTGGCAACGGTTGTTTTTGTGGGTGGTTCGCTTCTTCGGCGGGGAGGCCAAAACCTCATAGAGCCGGCTGTATTAGGCAGGCCGGTAATATTCGGCCCGCACTTTTTTAATTTTCAAGATATCGGCGATATGTTAATATCTAAGAATGGGGCTATCGTGGTTAGGGATAAGATAGAATTAGAAAAGGCAGTTGTTGAACTGTTAAATGACCCGTCAAAAAGATTATTATTGGGCCAGAGGGCAAAAGAGGTGGTAGAGGCAAATCTTGGAGTTACTGATAGGTGTGTTGAATTAATAAAGACGAAAATCCTAAATCCGAAACACTAAATTACAATATACAAACCACAAATTGGGTACAATGGTCATACAATAGTCATATAGTAGTCATACGATTGTCATACCATTGTCGAGATAGAAACCATACAATTTTATGACTACTGTATGACCACCGTATGACAATAGGACTTTGGTGTTGTATCTTGTTCGTATGAGTTCATTCAGGGTAGGATTTAATCCTGTATATTTGATCTTTTATTTAAAAGGTACCGACGACTTGCCGTTAAGGCAAGTCGTCGGTATCAATTCGCCCCGAATCTTCGGGGCTCATTGGGGGTGGAATAATTGAAAGTTAAAGATTGTATGACAGAAAAAGTTGTAACCGTAAAAAGGTCTACTACTTTGACCGAATTAATAGGATTGTTTCGAAAGTATAATTTTCATACCTTGCCGGTGGTAGAAGTTGATAATAAAATAGTGGGGATAATTACGTTTGAGGATATATTTAAGGTCTTTCAACCTTATAGCCAGGAGGTGGCCAGGATGCTGGAGGCCACTCCGCTTATGGAAAGGATGGAAGAAGAAGATATTTTACTTGCTGATATATCCAGTGAAATGGGGATGTTAATTATAGTAGATGATCTGGTGAACACCCGGTTTGTTACTGTATCACAGGATTCCTCTATAGAAGAAGCAAGGGCTTTAATGAAACTGCATCATTTACCCCGGCTTTTAGTAATAAAAGATAAAGGGTTTTTAAAAGGAATTATCAGTCTTTTCGATATAATCCTGGCGGTATTTAAAGAAAAAGGTGTAATTAAATGATATTTAGTCTTGGACTTATGCTTTTATTGGGTTTTATTGCGGCAAAGTTTATACATCGTATTAAAGTGCCGGCAGTGACCGCCTACCTGATCTTGGGTATTGTTGTTGGGCCTTCTGTCTTAAACCTGATTTCTAAACAGTTACTGGATTCATCCGGCCTGATCTCTAACGTTGTTCTGGGATTTATTGCCTTTAGCATTGGGCGGAATTTTATCAGAGATAATCTTCGTAGAGTCGGCCGGCCGGTTCTCTGGATTTCTATCCTGGGAGCTGTTTGTCCGTGGTTTTTGGTTACTTTTGGCCTTTGCGTTTTTTTGAAGCTCCCAATCTATGTGGCTTTGCTTTTTGGGGCTATTTCTTCAGCTACGGCACCGGCAGCTACAGCCATGGTGGTGAGGGAATATAAGGCAAAAGGTTCTTTTACCGATGTTCTGTTAGGGGTGGTAGCTATTGACGATGCTTGGTGCCTTATTATATTTGCTATATCCCTGGCTGTTTCCAAAGGCCTGGCTGCTGGTATGGCGGCAAATGCCATTTTTTCTAATGTGCTTTTTCGTCCTTTATTGGAAATTTTCGGCGCCTTTTTATTAGGAAGTATCCTTAGCATCTTGCTTTTCTATTTTTCTCGCTATACCAGGACTAACGAAGAACTGCTTATTTATACGTTAGGTTTTATATTTTTAAATATTGGCTTGGCTTTATATTTTCAACTCTCAGTACTTCTGTCCTGTATGTGTTTGGCGGCTTTGTTGGTTAATATTGATAAAGCAAGCTTTAGATTTTTCGATGCGTTAAGGACTATAGATTCCCCGTTCTATTTACTTTTTTTTGTCCTGGCCGGGGCAAATTTAGATATAAAACTTCTTGGCGCATTAGGATTCTTGGGGTTTTTTTATCTGATTGTCCGCAGTTTAGGCAAGGTTGGCGGAGCTTATTTGGGAGGCTGTATTTCCAGGGCCCCCGAAAAGATTAAAAAATATCTTGGCCTTGGCTTACTTCCGCAAGCCGGTGTTGCTTTAGGTGTTGCCTTGATCGTTAAAGCAAACTTTCCTCAAGTCGGTGAAGTGATATTTTCTACCATCGTAGCTACCACGGTTGTCTATGAGCTTATTGGGCCAGTCTTTACGAAGTTTTCTCTGCGGAAATCCGGCGATATTTCATAAGATCCGACAAAAAATATGGACTGTAGTTTACGAGTTACAAACCCAAAACCTGCAGCCGGCAGTTTAAGTTAATTATGAAAGCGTATTTACATTCTTTAGCTACCGACAGAGCAAAAGGGGTCCTGGCCACAGTTTTTAAGGCTTTTTTGCTAATAGGTTCTTTTTTTTATTATCTGGGGATTAATTTTATTCTATTTCTCTATCGCAATGGAATATTTAAGGTATATAAATTAAATTGTAAGGTTATCAGCGTCGGAAATATTACCTGGGGAGGTACAGGTAAAACGCCGATAGTTGAAATGTTAACTAAAAGATTGGCTAAACAGGGTAAAAAGGTAGCAGTTCTAACCCGGGGATATGGCGGGGATGAATGCTGGGTTTTAAAAAATAAACTTTGCGATATTCCGGTTTTAATTGATAAGAATCGTCTGAATTCCGGCCGGATAGCAGTGAAGAAATATGGGGTTGATGTAGTTATATTAGATGACGGGTTTCAATACCGAAAGATAAAAAAAGACCTGGAAATAGTAGCCGTAAACAGCTCAAATCCATTTGGCAACAATTGGCTTATTCCCCGCGGAGTACTCAGAGAACCGCTTAGCAGGCTGAAAACAGCTGATTTATTTTTTCTTACCAAGACCGATTTGGCAGGCAAAGAAAAAGTAGACAACCTCAGAAAAAGACTAAAGAATATAAATTCAAATGCTGTAATAATCGAATCAATTCATAGCCCGTCTTGTTTATACGAATTAGCCACTAAGAAGAAGCTGAATTTTACCAATTTAAAGGGTAGGAGAACGGCAATATTAAGCGCTATCGGCGATCCGCAATCTTTTCAAAAGACGGTTGAGTCTTTAGAAGTTGAGATTATATATAATCTCAGCCTGCTCGACCATTATCAATATACGGCCCGGGATATAAGAAATTTTATTAAGTATTGTCAAAGTCTCAGGGTAGCAATTATAATTACAACTGAGAAAGATTCGGTTAAACTGCGAAATATTGTAGAGAAGCTTCAAGCTTCAGGCTTCAAGCTGCAGGCAAATTTCTTTTGTTTAGTTATTCAATTGGAGATTACCGAGAGTAACGATAACTTAGATCGTATATTAGAAGAAACTTTTTCTCTGCGAAAGTCAGTTTTAGTCTTAGATGATGGAAGGCCGGGACATCTTAAACAGTCGCTGGCAGTGGCTGATTCTATCGGTCAGTCTATTTTAGAAATAAAAAGAATCAGATATAAAAATAGATTTTTTAGGTTTCTAATGACTGCTTCAGCATTTTTCGCTTCCGGCTATTGTAAGGATTGTTTAAGCTGTTTTTGGTTTTGCCTGAATAAAGACTCTTATCTTAAGCTGGCTGAAATGAAAAAAAAGATAGATGTGGTTATCTCGGCAGGCTCGGGGCTCGTGCCGGTAAATCTTATTTTGGCTAAAGCCAACAAAGCAAAAAATATCGTTTTAATGAAACCGGGGTTATGGAGCTTTAAAAGATTTAACCTTGTTATTGCGCCGGAACATGATAGTCCCCTTAGAAGAAAAAATGTCCTGGTAACAAAAGGAGCGCTTAATTTGATCAGCAAAAATCATTTAAAAACACAGGCAGAAACGCTTAAAAAACGCCTTCATTTATCAAAGGACTTATCTATTAGTTTATTTATTGGAGGCGATAATCGTGAACATAGCCTTTCGATAGATAAGATTGGTAAAGTAGTTGATAATTTATTTAAGACAGCCGAACGTCTGGATGCGGAAATTTTAGTAACTACTTCGCGCCGGACTTCCAAAGAGGTCAGCCAATATCTGAAAAAGCGCTTAACTGGCCGGGATAGGTGTAAATTATTACTTATTGCTAATGAGGAAAATTTCCCCGGGGCAATAGAGGGAATGCTAAGTTTGAGCCAGATAGTTATAATCTCTTGCGACAGCACCTCTATGATCTCAGAGGCCTTGGCAGCAGCTAGATATGTCGTAGTTTTTGAACTGGACAGAAAAAGATATTCGAGCCGTTATTCCAAACATGGTCAATTAGTTAACAGGCTTGCTGCAGAGCGCTATTTAACCGTTAGTTCAGCCGAGCAATTGGATAGTGCTATTGAAAAGGTCTGGCAGGAGAAAAGACCGATAAAGACGTTAAACGATAACCTTGCGGTTAAAAAGGCGGTGAATAAACTGCTAAACTATTAAATTGTTAAATTGATATTTCGTAAAAGAAATACATGGAAATTAAAAGAATATTTAAAGAAGAAATTCATAAAAATAAATAGAAATAGATTGTCAGTTTAGCAATTTAACCATTTAACGATATATTTAAAATGAAGATTTTACAAATTCTCCCAGAGTTAAATATCGGTGGTGTTGAAAGAGGTGTGGTTGACCTGGCGCAGAAATTAATTTTGCGCGGGCATCAGGCTATAGTTATATCTAATGGTGGAAGATTAGT
>JAYEPI010000145.1:0-6460 GCA_034723835.1 Candidatus Omnitrophota bacterium
TATAAAGAGCGCCAAAAAGATGGTGGAAAAGGTTAAGTCGGAAGTTTGGGATATACTGGAGGAAGTGGTAAAAGAACATCCGATATTGCTTAATCGCGCGCCTACGCTTCACAGGCTGGGTATTCAAGCCTTCGAGCCGGTGCTGGTAGAGGGTAAGGCTATTCGCGTTCATCCATTGGTTTGCGCCGCATTTAACGCCGATTTTGACGGCGATCAGATGGCGGTTCATGTTCCGCTGTCAATAGAAGCCCAGATGGAGGCCAGGATATTAATGCTTGCCCCAAACAATATATTTTCTCCCGCTAATGGAGAGCCTATCGACAGTCCTACTCAAGATATAGTGTTAGGTTGTTATTATTTGACCAAAGAAAAACCGGGGGATCTTGGGGAAGGAAGAATATTTTCTAGTACTGATGAGGTTATTACGGCTTGCTTAGATAAAGAAGTTAATATTCATGCCAGGGTCAAAGTTAGAATCAATAATGAAATCATTGATACCACAGTCGGCAGGGTTTGTTTTAATGAAGTTCTTCCCGAGGGATTTCCATTTTTCAATGACACAATTAATAAGAAAAAACTTAGCCATATTGTCGTAGATTGTCATAACCGCTTTGGCCATCACCAGGTAATTTCAACTTTAGACAAATTAAAGGAAATTGGATTTGAAGAATCAACTTTGGCAGGAATTTCTATTTCTATCGATAGCTTGCAAATACCTGCCAGAAAGCGCGAATATTTAACTGAAGCAAATCAGGAGGTGTCTGCTGTTGAAAGACAATATCATCAGGGTTTGATTACCGATAGAGAGAGATATAATAAAGTGGTTGATATATGGACGCGCATCAGCGACAGGGTTTCCGAACAAATATTTGAGACACTTGATCCGTTTAACCCTATTTTTATGATGGCCGATTCCGGTGCCCGCGGTTCAAAGCTTCAAATCAGACAGCTTTGCGGGATGCGGGGACTAATGGCCAAGCCTTCCGGTGAAATTATAGAAAGTCCAATCACTGCTAACTTTCGTGAAGGGCTGACGGTGTTGGAGTATTTTATTTCTACCCACGGCGCCCGCAAAGGGTTGGCTGATACAGCCTTGAAAACAGCTGACTCCGGATATCTGACCAGAAGATTAGTTGATGTGGCCCAGGATGTTATTATTCGGGAAGTTGATTGCGGGACCTTAAACGGAATTACGGTAGAGGCGATTATCGAAGGCGATGAAGTGGTAGTGAGCCTGAAAGAACGAATTATCGGCCGGATTGCGCTGGATAACGTAGTTGATATTATCACTGATGAAGTAATTGTCCGCGCTGGAGAGGATATTACCAAGGAAATGGCTGCTAAGATTGAGACCGCTTCTATTGAAAAAATTCGCATCAGGAGTGTTCTAACCTGTGAAGCCTCAAGCGGGGTTTGCGCTAAATGCTACGGAAGAGACCTTGCTTCAGGAAAATTGGCAGAGATAGGCGAGGCAGTAGGGATTATCGCTGCCCAATCTATCGGAGAGCCGGGAACTCAGCTTACTATGAGAACTTTTCATATCGGGGGAACCGCCAGCAGGATTATTGAGCAGTCGTTTGTTAAGGCCAGAAACAAAGGAATACTAAAATATCATAACTTAAAGATCGTAGAGTCCGGCTTGAAAGAAATGGTTATCTTAAATAGAAACGGGCAGGTTAGTATTCATGATAATAACGGCAGGGAGTTGGAGCGGCACACTATTCCCATTGGTTCGAAGATGTTGATTGAAGAAGGCAAAGCGGTTAAAAAAGGAGAAATCTTTGTCAGATGGGAACCTTACACTATTCCAATACTTACCGAAGTTAAAGGTAAAGTTAGATTTGAAGATATTATTAAGGATGTTAGTATCAAGGAAGAGTTGGATGCGGCCACGGATTTAATCAAAAGGGTAATTATAGATCATAAAGAAGATATGCACCCCCAGATCGTTATTTACGGGCCCAAAAAAGAAATATTATCTTTTTATCCTATGCCGGTGGGAGTTCATATTGTAGTTAAAGACGGCCAGGAGGTTAAGGCCGGAGATTTGTTGGCAAAGACCCCGCGTAAATTTATCAAAACCAAAGATATTACCGGAGGGCTGCCCCGGGTGGCCGAGCTGTTTGAAGCCAGACGACCCAGGAATCCGGCTGTTATCAGTGAGATTGACGGAGTTGTCGAATTTGGCGAAGCAGCGAAAGGACAAAGGAAGATTATTGTTACGTCATCAACCGGGATGAAAAAGGAATACGTAGTTCCCTATGACAGTCACCTTAATGTTTATAAGGGTGATAGAGTAATAGCAGGCGAACAATTGATCGAAGGCCCGATAGTGCCGCATGATATTTTAAGGGTCTGTGGAGACAAGCGTCTTCAGGAATACTTAGTTAGGGAAATTCAGGAAGTTTATCGCCTGCAGGGTGTTAAAATAAATGATAAACACATAGAGGTTATTGTCAGGCAGATGCTCAGGAAAGTGAGGATAGAAGATGCCGGTGATACTAAATTTTTGCTTGGAGCAAGTGTAGATAAGTTTAAATTTCGCAAAGAAAATGAAGAAATGGTTAAAAAGAACAAACGCCCTGCCCGGGCGACACCATTATTGCTTGGAATTACTAAGGCATCTTTAGGTACAGAGAGTTTTATTTCTGCGGCCAGTTTTCAAGAAACTACCCGCATTTTAACCGACGCGGCTGCTAGAAGCAGAAAGGACGAGTTATTAGGCCTTAAAGAAAATGTTATTATGGGGCATCTTATTCCTGCCGGGACAGGATATAGGAGTCACAGAGAGATTGAGATAGTAAAGAATGTGCCTGAAGATAAAAATAAGAGTAAAATTAGTGTCAAAGAATCAGAGAGTCAGAGTGCCAAAGAATCAAAGAGTCAGAGTGCCAAAGAGTCAAAGAGTCAGAGTGCCAAAGAGTCAAAGAGTCAGAGTGCCAAAGAGTCAAAGAGTCAGAGTGCCAAAGAGTCAAAGAGTAAACTTTAAAAGACAAGCTTGACTCTCAGCGCTTATTAAAGGAAGGCTAACATGCCCACAGTAGGCCAGTTAATTAGAAAAAGCAGAATAAGTATTTTTAAGAAGGTTAAATCTAAGGCATTGGAAGGTTCGCCTCAGAAGAAAGGGGTCTGTCTGCAAGTTAAGACGCAGACACCTAAAAAACCGAATTCAGCCCTTCGCAAAGTGGCCAGGGTTCGTTTGACCAATAATATAACAGTAACTGCTTATATCCCCGGTGTTGGTCATAATCTTCAGGAGCACTCAATAGTGACTATCCGGGGAGGCAGGGTTAAAGATTTACCCGGCGTAAGGTATCACATAATCAGAGGGATGCTTGATACTGCTGGAGTTGTCGACAGGAAAAAGTCAAGGTCGAAATACGGGGCCAAGAGACCGAAGTAATACACAGATGAACACAGATGAGAAGATACAGATGGACACAGATAAAAGTAAAATACCCTGTTTTTTTAGAGTTGTATTTAAAAACGGCATCTGTGCTAATCTGTGTATCATTTCATCTGTGATCATCTGTGGTTAAGAAGGAGTTAAACAACGAATGAGAAGACAGAAGGCGCCGAGACGCGAAGTAAAGCCGGATACAAAATATAATGATAAATTAGTGGGCCGGTTTATCAGTATCTTAATAAATCAAGGAAAGAAATCTCTGGCCGAGAAAATAGTTTATCATACCCTTGATATTGTTACCCAAAAAATGAGTAAGCAGGATCCTGTTGAAATTTTTAAAAAGGCGGTTGATAATGCCCGGCCTTTGCTTGAAGTAAAATCAAGAAGGGTCGGAGGCGCAACCTATCAGGTTCCAATCGAAGTAAGTTCAAGCAGGGGAATTGTATTGGCCTTAAGATGGATGAAAAACTTTGCCAATACCAAAAAAGGCAAACCAATGGAGCAAAAATTGGCCGATGAGATAATTTCCGCTTATAAGAAAGAGGGTTCGGTTATAAAGAAAAGAGAAGATACACACAGAATGGCCGAAGCAAACAAGGCATTTGCGCATTACCGCTGGTAAAAACACCCAGAGTGTTTAAACCTTGTATTCTATAGACGTAATCTGTGCATTACATGAAAGTAAAAACAATGGTAAGAGAATACCCGATAGAAAAAACACGAAATATTGGAATAGTAGCCCATATTGATGCCGGCAAAACCAGCACTACCGAACGGATGCTTTATTATACCGGTAAATTGTATAAAATTGGCGAAGTGGATGAAGGAACAGCTACCATGGACTGGATGTCGCAGGAAAAGGAAAGAGGAATAACCATTACTTCCGCGGCTACTACCTGCTTTTGGCTTAATCATAGAATAAATATAATCGATACTCCCGGTCATGTAGACTTTACTGCTGAGGTAGAAAGGTCATTACGGATATTGGATGGGGCAGTTGGTATATTCTGCGGGGTAGGAGGTGTACAGCCGCAATCTGAAACTGTTTGGTACCAGGCGGATAGATATAATATCCCCCGGATCGCTTTTATTAACAAAATGGACAGGTTAGGAACAAATTTCTTTTCCTGCTTAGAAGCGATGAAAAATAAATTAAAAGTAAACGTGGTTCCTATTCAATTGCCTTTGGGTGAGGAAGATAATTTCCGCGGGGTTATCGATTTGATAAATATGAAGACCATGATTTATAGCGATGATGCATTAGGTGCTGTTTTCAATGAGGAAAATGTTCCTTCCGAATTGGCTGCTAAAGCAAAGGAATATAGGGCAAGATTACTTGAAAAGCTGGCAGAAGAAGATGAAGTTATTATGGATAAGTTTGTTCATGGCCGCGAGCCGAGTTTAAAAGAGATAAAAAAGGCGATAAGAGAGGCAACAATAAAAGGGAAGATTGTGCCGGTTTTATGCGGGACCGCGCTTAAAAATAAAGGAATTCAGCCGTTGTTAGACGCTATAGTTGATTATTTACCTTCACCAATAGATGTACCGTCAATTAAGGGGATGAACCCCGAAACCGGTGAGGAAGAAGAGCGTTTGGCTTCTGACCAGGCGCCATTTAGCGCCTTAGTTTTTAAAATAGCCGCAGATCCTTATGTAGAAAAGCTGAGTTTTTTTAGAGTTTATTCCGGCGAACTTTCTTCCAAGACGCAAGTCTATAATTCTACAAGGCAGAGACACGAACGAATTGCCAGGCTTTTACAGATGCATGCTAATAAACGGGAAGAAAAAACTGAGGTATATGCCGGTGATATAATTGCTGCTGTGGGATTAAAATCTATCGCCACCGGTGATACCTTATGCAGCGAAAAGGACCCTGTAATCTTAGAGGCGATGCATTTCCCGGAGCCGGTAATATCTATGGCCATTGAACCGAAAACCAACGTGGATAGAGAGAAACTTTCTCTTACCTTAGCGAAACTGTCCGAAGAGGATCCTACATTTAGAGTCATGGTCAATGAAGAAACAGGACAGACTATAATTTCCGGTATGGGAGAATTGCATTTGGAAGTTTTAAAAGAAAGAATGCTCAGAGACTTTAAGGTGCAGGCTAATATTGGCAAGCCCCAGGTGGCCTATAAAGAAACTATTACTAAATCGGTAAAATCAGAAGGAAAATTTATCAAACAGACCGGTGGAAGGGGACAGTACGGTTATGTCTTCCTGGATATTGAACCTGCTTCTTCCGGTGATGGGATTATATTCGAAAACAAAATTATTGGCGGTAAAATTCCCAGGGAATTCATCGCTTCTATAGAAAAAGGAATAATAGAGGCGGCTAAAGGCGGTGCCCTGGCAGGGTACCCGGTTGTGGATTGCAGGGTTATCCTGTTTGATGGGTCGTATCATGAAGTAGATTCTTCCGAATTTGCCTTTAAGATGGCAGCTTCTATTGCGTTTAATAATGGGATAAGAAAAGCGCATCCTGTATTATTGGAACCGATAATGAAGATAGAGGTTTTAGTTCCTGAAGACTTTATGGGGATTGTGGTCGGCGATATTAACTCACGCCGGGGCAAGATAGAGAACATAGAACAAGGCGTAAAGAGAAAGACGATTAAAGGGTCTGCTCCACTCTCAGAGATGTTTGGTTACGCTACTGCTTTAAGAAATATTACTCAGGGCCGGGCTACTTATACTATGGAGCCTTCTTATTATGGGCAGGCCCCTAAGGAAATAGCGGAGAAGATAATCGGAGTATAGAATAGTTAAAAAGTTTAAATCTTCAATTCTTTTAAAACCTTGTTAACGAATTTAATTATAAAGATACAATTTAGCATAATTTCGAAGGAATAAGTTGTGTCCTTGACATCAAAGATGTCAAGGATTCAATTCGCCCTTGACATTTTCAATGTCAAGGGCTCATTGAAGGAGGTAGATATGGCCAAAGAAAAATTTGAACGCACCAAACCGCATATTAATATCGGAACTATCGGACACGTAGACCACGGAAAGACTACTTTAGTCAGCTCAATAACCAAGTTTTTAAACAAAAAG
>JAYEPI010000146.1:0-6419 GCA_034723835.1 Candidatus Omnitrophota bacterium
GTTAGAGCCTCTTTTAACCCCGGGGTTATGCTGTGTACCCTGGGAAAATACATAACCAACTCCTCCTCCTAAAAATATCCTTGTGCCTATGCCGATAGTTTTATAATGGGGGTCGTTGAGCAAAGGACTTAACTGGCCGGCACTGCAATAATTAGCATTGCCCAAATTAGGCTTTAACGCGCCCATATAGGTATAAATTATCCGCTCGCAATGAAGATTAACAGCCACATCGTAATTCTGATAACAATTGCGGGGATTAACCAACATTGCCTGGTTAAGGCCTTTAATATTTATCCAGGTGTTAAGTTTCTTCCGGGGATAACAATCTGTTCCATAACCTACTGCCTCTAGTTTTATGTCTTTACCGCTTACCAGGTCCTCAACTACATGGCCGCCTCCATATCTAAATTGGCCGGGAAAGGCCCTGTTTAACGGATCGCCTTCGGCAACCTGGCTGGCACCGATATAAATATCTACCGCAGCCAGGCCCGGGTAGCAAGACACATCGTTCAACCATACCTTTTGAATCTTGATCTTTGGGCTGGAATGTCCGATATTTAAAAAAGCGCCTGATGAACACATCGGAGCAAAAGTACCGGTAGTAACCACATCAATAGTCCTTGCTGCCTCGCCTGGGCCTTTTTGCCGGACAATATCAATAATCTCTTCCGCCGTAACCACCACTGCTTTCTTCTGCTTGATCTTTTCATTTATCTGTTTAAATGTCTTGGACATAATCAAACCCCCTATCAGGAAATATTATTATTATATTTTTATCTTTACCTAAATCCCGGGCTATTTCTAAAGCAGCAAAACAAGCCGCGCCTGAGGAAATTCCTACAATTAATCCTTCCTCTTGCATTAATCTCCGGGTGGTCATAACAGCCTGTCGATCGCTAACCTTAATGATCCTGCTGATTATTGTCCTGTTTAAAACCTCCGGGATAAAACCCGGGCCTATACCCTGAATCCTGTGAGGACCCGGCCTTTCACCAGATAAAACAGCTGAAGTTGCCGGCTCTACAGCAATAATTTCTAAATCAGGTTTTTTTAACTTTAAGGCCCCGCCTATTCCGGTAATTGTGCCGCCGGTGCCTACACCAGCTACCAGCAAATCTATTTTTCCCTGAGTTTGTGACCAGATCTCCTGGGCAGTTGTCCTGCGATGGGCCTCGGGATTAGCCGGATTATTAAACTGGTTGACTCTAAAATAATCAGGGCCGGCCTTTGCTATTTCATCCGCCTTATTTACTGCGCCAACCATACCCTCCTCCTTAGGGGTAAGCACCAGCTCTGCGCCAAGTGTTGTCAACAATTTCCTGCGCTCAATACTTACATCCTCGGGCATTGTCAAGATTAATTTATAATCCCTAATCCCCGCTATCAGCGCAAGCCCAATCCCGGTATTACCGCTGGTTGCCTCTAATATTACGCCCCTGCTTTTTAAATCTCCGTCTTGCTCAGCCTGTTCAACCATTGCCAGGGCAACTCTGTCTTTTATGCTTCCTCCGGGGTTAAAAGACTCTACCTTTGCCCAGATAGCCGGCCTTAAACCCGCAGTAACCCTATTTAATCTAACCATCGGGGTATTACCAATCAATTTTAGAATATTATCTGCTTTCTTGATATTCATGACTTTTCTATTTTTCTCTCGCCTCAGCTTTTTGTATTTTGTTATTATACCAAATTACATTGGAACTATCAAATCATCCTGTTGGCAAAAAGAAAAAAGTAGCCCAGGACTAGTCCTGGGCTACTTTTTATGTTATGGTTTTACTGCCAGCAAACAAATGCGACAGCCATTAGCAAATTTTAACCCTAATTCCCTGTTCTCGATAGATAAGTTTAGGCTGTCTGTGGACATAGACAAAATCGGGTTGCTATCCTAAAGAGTAAAATTTGCAGGCTGGAGCGTCTTTTTGCTGGCAGGTCGGGTCAAATCCTTACTATCCCTAATTCCTCGGCACTCCGGGGAGCCACTGAGATATACTCCTCTATCTTTTTAGAGACTCTGTAGTATTTGACCCTTACCTCTTTTTTGTCTCTTGCCTTACTATACCTGGCTGTCAATGCCCCTACATCTTTAACCCAGCCCAGATCATCACTATCGCCCCGGCCTTTAACTATACTTATCGGCCCTTTAAAATCAGCCAGACTAAAAATCATATCCTGTGCTTCAACTAAGTCGAAAAGATGGCCGTTTTCTTTTTCATTCCTGGCGATTACAACCTTAAGTCCGTTTGGCAGCCGGAAATGCCGGCCATATTTTAAGAGTTGAACGTCTAAAATCTCCGGAGATTGACCAGTCAACAATTCTTTCAGCCGTTTAGAAAACCCCGGGTCGGTTAATAGACAGCCGCCGGAAGGCACAGGATATTCGTTAATGCGTTTTTGTTCAGCCAAATCTATCTGGTAATTTCTCGAGCGGCCCTGAATACCCAATAATTTCTCCCGATTAACTATATTGTTTTGTTCAGGGACAGTCGGTTCAAGAAGCCTAGCTGAAAGAGGCCTCAATATCATCCCCTTTAAACCGGTTACCCTTTCAATTAGGTTAAAAGCCCCTTTTCGCTGGGACATCGGACGTTCTCCTAAGACCTCCCCGGTAACCAAAAATGACGCCCCTGTTTTTTCCATATATTCAGCTGCCTTTTTTAACATACAGATCCGGCAATCAAGACAGGGGTTCATATTTTTGCCGTATCCGTATCGCGGGGATTTAACAATCCGAATATGCTCCCGGCTAATATCAAAAACTTCTAACTCCAGTCCAATATTACCCGCTGTCAACAAAGGTTCATTTCCCGTAAAGAACACAGATTTAAAATAAACCGCCTTTATCTCTATCTGCTGCTCTAACATAAGCCGGCTAGCTAAGATACTATCCAGGCCGCCGGAAAATAGAACTACTGCTTTTTTATCCATCAAAACTCAAGTCTCATCCCGGCCTGTGTCCAGCGGCCGGGCATAGGAACTCCTTTTGTTTCTGTATAAACAACATCCAAAAGGTTGGTCGTTTCCACAAAAAATTCCACAGAAAATCCATCTTTTTCTATCTTTTTAGAAATCTTACTATCCAGGAGAAAATATCCCTCCTGACTGATCCTTTCTTCATAACTTAGTTTAACTGTCTGAATCATCCCAAGAGGAAGCATAAAATCAATCTCTGAAGAAAACTGATTCTTGAGATAATCCAGGGCATATTTTGATATTAGATCTCCCCGCTTTTTTTCAGAATATAAATAGGTATATCCTATTGAAAGCCGGGAAACAGGGCATAGTTCATTTAATTTCTTAAGGTCCAATTTGGTAAAAATCTCAACTCCATTCATATTCAGGTCTTCGAGGTTTCTGCATTCCCAGGGAACAGTCCGGCTGGTCCTTATCCAATCAATAATATCTTCGCCTTCTCTTCTAAAAAAACTAATTCCGCTATAAAGCCAATCCTGAACAAAATCCACACCCGCTTCATAAGACCAGCTTTTCTCGGGTATCAAATTCTCATTGCCGATATTACCCGCGCTCTGATAATACAGCTCGGTAAAAGTAGGTATTCTAAAAGAACGGTTAACCGATGACTTTAATTTAAACGAGGGAGTAATTAAATAACCCAGATCAAAGGCACCGGATGCCTGCCATCCCCAATTCTGATAATGGTCGCCTCTCAATCCGAAATTAAGTATAATTTTTTCGGATAACTTCGGCTCAAGCTCTAAAAATAGAGCCTGGCTAAGCTGGAAATGACTGCCTAAATTGGTCGAAAATACCTCTTGCTCGCTTATTTCGCCGCCTAATACAACGTTAACAAAAGAAAAGTCAAAATTTACCCGGGCTTCACCCCCATAAGAATGGGTAACATGACAATTCGTATACCAGGAAAGTCCGTACTTATACTTAAATTTATCCCAGTGTCTTCGATAATAAACGAGCGGCTTAATTGTCAAAATGCCGACTTCCAGTTCACCTTTTACACTTACCAGCCTCGTGTCAGTATGTTCGGTCTCCTGGGAAGTCAAATTTGAATAAAAATTACCTGCGCTAAAATCCTTATCAATATAACCAAAGGAACAGGCAAATAACCCTTTTTCAAACTCTGTTAGAGAATCAAAATAAAAAGTTAACATCTCAAAATCTGTCTGGGGCCGGTACCCGGAAGATGCTTGTCGTTCAAACGAAAATCGGTTATTAAATATTCCCAAAGGATAGACAATAGTTAACCCCTTTTTCAATAATGAGTACTCACCTGCTAATACTTCCAATTCAACTTTCTTTTTACTCTCCGGCCTTTTGGTGATTATATTTATCACTCCGGCAAAAGCATTTGCTCCGTAAACAGAAGATCCTCCCCCGCGCAGGATTTCAATTCTTTCAATATCCCGCAAGGTTAAGGGAAGATCCATATTATGATGGCCGGTCTGGGGGTCATTTACTTTTACGCCGTTAATCAAAATCAACACTTGTTCAAAATAACATCCCCTTATGCTTACATCAGCCTGAACACCGTAGACACCCCTTGTTCTTATATCTACCCCTAACGCATATTCCAGCAATTCAGGCACGGAATGAACAGGCGCATTCTCTATTTGGTCTGCTTCAATAATTTCCAAACTGCGCAGATTCCGGGAAAATCCTGCCGGAGTCTTAACAGCGGTTATTATAATAGGTTCTAAAACAGCGGGCGGCTCTTCACACACCCCAGCCGGAGAAAAAATAAAAATAGACAAAAAAACAGGTGAAATTAATTTGAAGGCTTTAAGAAACATGATTCCTTAGAAAAATAAGTCTTCAAACGACCGCCCTCCTGGCTAATAATTATTGCTTCGGTTTTAGCCAGGCTATTTATAAGATTTAAGCCTTTCTCCTTACCCAGGATAAACACGGCTGTAGCCAGGGCATCGGCCTGAAAACAATCAGGCGCCAGGACCGTTACGCTGACTATCTTGTTTTGAACCGGCCGGCCGGTCCGGGGATCAATTAAATGGGAAAATCTTTTTCTATTTTTTAGAAAAAAGTTTTCATAATCACCCGAGGTAGCACAAGCCCTGTTGGTTAACTTTAGAGTGGTTACAACCCCGGACGAATTGCGGGGATCTTTGATACCAATAACCCAGGGCGCATTTTCAGCATTCAGGCCCAAACAATATATATCACCTCCGGCATTAACCAGGGCATTTTTTATCCCCTTTTCTTTTAATGCCTCGACAGCTTTATCAACCGCATATCCTTTAGCTACAGCCCCAAGATCGATTCTCATTCCTTTTTTGGCAAACCCAATTTCCCTTTTTTGTTCATCAATAATGACGTTTTGACAGCCAACCGCTGAAAGGGCCTGGTTTATTTCTTTCAAAGAAGGCAAATTTTTTGTTCTTTCTCCCCCGCCAAAACCCCAGAGCTCTATCACCGGACCCGCAGTCACATCAAAGGCGCCCTCTGACAATCTGCTAACGTAAACAGATCTTTTTATAACTGTCAACAACTCATCACTGACAGCTATCATTTGACCTTCATTTAAGTTTACTTCACTCAATTGGCTGTCAGCCCGGTATATGCTCATTACCTTATCTACAGCTTCCATTTGGCTAAAAGCTTTATCAACGGCCTCTTTTATCTGCCCGGTTGGTTTGTCTTTATCAGCAACTGAAATCTCCACCAATGTGCCCATCAATACCCGGGTGCGTTTAAAATCATTTTTCCCGCAACCGGGCAAAATCACTGTCACTAATAAAATAAACGCTAAAATTCTTTTCATTTTCCCTGGCTGAAAATACAACCGCAGTAGCTCTGGCGATAAAGCCCATATTCCTTGCTCAATTCTATTGCCCTTTTAAAACCGTCATTCTTTTTAAAATTCCTTGCTAAAAAAAACAGGCCGGCCAAATCCCTGCCAACCTTGTTTATTACCTCGCTATCTTTGTGCGGACTTACGGTTAAAGTAGTAGTGAAACCGTCAAATCCCTTCTTTTTAGCAAACCGGTAAGCTTCATTCAACCTAATCCGGAAGCAAACCTCGCATCTTTTACCTCCTTCCGGTTCATTTTCTAAACCCTTTATTAATTTAAACCATTTATCCGGGTTATATCCGGCGATAAAAAAAGGAAAATCAAGCCTTTTGGCAAAATTTTCCAGATCATTCAGCCTCTTGAGATATTCAGGTTCCGGATGAATATTGGGGTTATAAAAAAAACCGCTTACTTCGCTTCCTTCTTCTCTGAGTTTTTCTACGCATACAGAGGCGCAAACCGCACAACATATGTGAAGCAAGACTTTCATTTCTGGCATTCCGGACAAAAACAGGTCGTCCGGCCCTCGAGGGTTATCTTTTTAAGCCTTCTGCCGCAAGAAAGGCATTTTTCTCCTTTCCGGCCATAAACCTTAAGCCGAGGATGATATCTTCCTTTCCTGCCCCGGCTATCGGTATA
>JAYEPI010000147.1:0-542 GCA_034723835.1 Candidatus Omnitrophota bacterium
GTCACAAGGTCACAAGGTCACAAGGTCACAAGGTCACAAGGTCACAAAGTCACAAGGTCACAAAGTCACAAGGTCACAAAGTCACAAGGTCAAATAGCTCATAGCTGATAGGTCATAGGTGATAGGGAACGTTAAATAACGTCATTGTCCGGCTTGACCGGACAATCCAGTTAAATACGCTTTTTAACCGTCATCCTGTGGTTTAACCCTCTCGTCATCCTGTGGCTTGACCACAGGATCCAGTTTAATGCGTCTCCCTGGATCCTGCGGTCAAGCCGCAGGATGACAGTTTAAAATCAAACCGCAGGATGACGTTTAAAAACAAGCGCAGGATGACTTTTTTGGGGAATTTCTTGACTCTACGCTATTTCTGTGTTAAACTTATCAAGAATAAGATCTTATGGAAGGGGTGGCTTCTTTCTCCAAAACCGGGGAAGGAATACCCCTTTTTTGATTTTAATAATAACCTAACTGCTTATGGAAACAAAACTAACGCAAAAGATGGCCCAGAGAATGGCCTTGACGCCGCAAATGAGGCAGTC
>JAYEPI010000147.1:552-6388 GCA_034723835.1 Candidatus Omnitrophota bacterium
CCTGCAGCTGCCATTATTGGAACTAAAGACTTATTTAGAGCAAGAAATGCAGGAAAACCCAATATTAGAGGATAGGCAGGAATCGGGGCCTAAGGATGCTGTATCCGATAAAGAAACCGAGAGGTTGATAGAATTAAGTTATTCAGATAGCAAATATCCCGAAGACTATTTTAATCCGGGATATAGCCGGGAAGATTTGCAGAGAAAACAGGGTTACCGGGAGAGCTTGATCACGAAACTTCCAACCTTACAGGAATATCTTCTCCGGCAGTTAAGATTGTATTCTCTCAGCGAACTCGATTATAAAATAGGAGAACGTATCATCGGCAGGATTGACGAAAATGGTTATTTTCAGGGAACGCTGGAAGAAACAGCAGAAGGAATTTCTAACGGGGTGAAGGCTGCATCGCGGGATGCAGAGAAAATGCTTTCTCTTATCCAGACATTTGAGCCTCAAGGCGTAGGGGCAAGAAGTTTAAAAGAGTGCCTTATTATTCAGCTTAATGCTAAAGGTAAAACCAATTCCCTGGCGTATCGAATGGTAGAAAATTATTTAACTGATCTGGCTAAAAGTAAAACCGGATTAATTGCTAAGCGCCTGAAGGTTACCCAGGAGTCTGTTAAAAGGGCTTTAAAGGAAATCTCTGCCTTAGAGCCCAAACCCGGGCGGGCTTTTAGCCGGGTAGAGACCAGGCACATCCTGCCGGATATAATTGTAGAAAAAGTAGAGGACAATTACGAAATAACCGTCAACGGCCGGTCCCTCCCTTCGCTTAAAATAAATTCCCGCTATAGAGATCTGCTGCTTCAACAGAATACTTCGGCTGAAGTCAAAAAATATCTCAAGGAGAGATTAAGCTCTGCTAATTGGCTGGTTAACGCGATAAACCAAAGACGGGAAACTATCCAGCGGGTTGCGGAATGTATAGTGCAATGGCAAGGGGAATTTTTTGAGCGCGGAAGCGGCTGCCTTAAGCCGCTGACGATGAAAGAGGTTGCGCAGCGCGTGGGGAGAAATGAATCTACTATAAGCAGGGTGGTTAATAATAAATATATCCAGACTCCTTACGGCGTCTTTAAATTAAGTTACTTTTTTAGCGGTTCTTTTAAGGCCGGTACAGGGGGCAGCACAATATCGACAAATGCGGTGAAAACACAAATTGCCGGCCTGATTAAAGCCGAAGAACGACAGCGCCCTTTGAGTGACGCTAAAATTGTAAAGATTCTGCGCGCTCAGGGTATAAATGTTGCCCGCAGGACTATAGCTAAGTATCGGGAAGAACTAAAGATTCTCCCCTCTCACTTTAGAAAAAAATAACGGTATTGTTACCCTGTTTGTTCAACCGCGCCCTTTCTCTTCAGCAAATCATATTCTTTCATCTTATTATACAGGGTAGTGCGGTTTATCCCTAAATTTTCAGCCGCCTTTTTACGATTCCAGCTCGTCTGCTCTAAGGTGCGCTGGATGACCTGCTTTTCCGGATTCTTAAGCGCTTCTTTGAGAGACTTTAATCCCGGGCTGCCGGGGGCCTTTAAAGAAAATAAATCAGTGCCCTTTTTTTCCTGCAGAAATTCGGGCAGGTCTTCCGGGGTAATACTATCTCCTTTGGTAAGGATAACTGCCCGCTCAATAACATTTTCCAATTCCCTGATATTACCCGGCCAATCGTATGTTAATAAGGCCTGTATTGCCTCCTCAGATATGCCTTTTACCGGTTGTCTATTTTTGTTTTTGCCGGCCCGCTTACGTATCTGTTTTAAGAAATGCTCAACCAATAACGGGATATCATCCTTTCTTTCCCGTAACGGAGGAATATAAATAGAGATAACGTTTAAGCGATAATATAGATCTTCCCGGAAGGTTCCATTTTTTATGGCCTGGGTTAAATCCTGATTAGTGGCAGCAATAACCCGGATATCAACCTTCCTGGTCCTGGTATCCCCTACGCGTTCGAATTCTCCGTTCTGCAGTACGCGCAGTAATTTTACCTGAAGGCTGGGAGAAAACGCGTCTATTTCATCCAGCAGGACTGTTCCTTTATCGGCAAGTTCAAACCTGCCTGTCCTGTCTTTTATGGCATTGGTAAAAGAACCCTTAACATGGCCGAATAGTTCACTTTCTAACAATGTTTCCGGTAATGCCCCGCAGCTTATTTCGATAAATGGCTGAGCCCGGCGGGAAGGGTCGCTTTGATGAATAGCATGGGTAATCAGCCGCTTGCCCGTACCGCTTTCTCCGTGCAGTAAAATGGTGGCATTGGAATCGGCAACCAATTCAATCATCGCATAGATCTTCTGCATCCCGGAGCTCCGGCCGATTATATTATGAAACTTTTCTCTTGTGGCAGCGGCAAGTTTTTCCCGTAAGAGGTGGTTCTCCTCGATTAACTTTTGCTGGTTTAGTATCTTCTGAATAACCACCTTTATTTCGCTGTCCACTATGGGCTTGGTAATATAATCAAACGCCCCTTCTTTCATTGCCTCAACCGCGGTCTCGATAGAGCCGTATCCGGTAATTAATATCATCGCTGTTTCTAAACCATTATTTCTGATCTCTTTTAATAATTGGAGCCCGCCCATTCCGGGCATCTTTATATCGGCTATTATTATACCTGGCGGGGATTTCTTAATTGAGTCCAGCGCTTCTAAACCATCCTGGGCAGTGCTGACCTTATATCCCTCAAATTTTAAAATCTCATATAGAGACTGACGCGTTAAGGGCTCATCGTCTACTACCAGTATGTGATGATTATCGTTCATAAAGCTATTACCCTCCTTCATGATTTATCCCGTTAGCTGAGAGTTGTATTGTAAAACTTGCTCCTTTTTCTTTGGAGTCTTCTAAAAATATTCTGCCGTTATGCCTTTGAACAATATCGTAACAAATAGCCAGCCCCAGCCCCGATCCCTTACCCATTTCCTTAGTGGTAAAAAACGGCTCAAAGATTTTATCGCGAATTTCCTCGGGGACACCCGGCCCGGTATCGGTAAAGTTAATATTGATATGGCCGTTTCTCATCTCTGTCGAGACCTTTATAATTCCGCCTCCGGGCATAGCGTCACAGGTATTTTTTATTATATTGGTAAATACCAGCTTTAACCCGTTATCCCTGACCGGCGGAAGATGGGGGTTAAATTGCCTGACCACCTTTATGTTGTTGGGGAGTATATAGTGGTTCATCATAAGCAGGGAATTTTCAATAGCCTTATTTATATCGATAAGCCCGTTAAATACCGGAGAAGAACTCTGGGCAAAGTCTAGAAGCGACCGGATAATGCCGGCCATTCGATTTAACCCTTTTTTCGCGTTTAAGAGGTATTCACGGCTGATCTCGTCTTCTTTGAGGGTTGCCAATGAAAGGTTGACATATCTTATGGTTCCGTCTAATGGATTGTTTAACTCATGGGCCATTCCGGCAAGCAGTTTGCCGATCGAAGCAAACTTCTTTAATTTATCCTGCTCTTTGTCCCCGGCCTTTATTTTTTCATCTAATTTGCGGTGAGAATTCCTTGTTTCTTCATAAAGCTGGGTTTTATATATGGCAATGGCAATATAATCAGAGATAAAAGAAAGAAGCTTGAGATCTTTCAAGCTGAAGACTTCTCCGGAGGACTTCTCATTAATGTTGATGACGCCGATTAATTTGCCGTAACTTATTAAAGGAAGGGACAAAAATGAGTTTGTCGGATAATGGTTAAATCTTTGCCTGTTTTGTAGACGCGGGTCTGTTCTGCTGTCTTTTACCAGAAAGGGTTTTCTTTCAGAGGCAACCAACCCTGATACGTTTTCTCCCAATTTTTGCCTTATACCTAAGAGTGATTTTTTCCGGGAGTTACGGGCTGTTTTCAGTATTAATTCCTGTTTCTTCTCGTCAAATAAAAAGATTGACCCGGATCTTGATTCTAAAAGGTTCATACAATTAGTCAGAGTCAATCCCAGAAAATCTCTTATTTTGTCTTTTTGCATGGCATTTTTGCTTAAGTAAGACGTTTTTATTCGAAAATTTGGAAGAGCGTTCATTTTACTACCTTATTGAGTGGATGTCAACTCTTTTTTAAATCTTTTTTAAACACTTAATAATGTTTAATAATGTCTAATAATATCATCATTCGGCTTGAAAAGAAAAAATAATGTCATTTTTTCTCTGAAAAAAGATAATTTAATATTACCGGCGTTATCTGGCTGATAAAATCTCTTCCAGAGGAGTCTGCCTCTTCAATATCTCCCCTTGTCGCCCGCGTAGAGACACGGATCAGGCTTCCACAGCCGCGGCCGCGGCTTAACTCATCCCAAATAAAATAACCTTGCTGACGGTAATAACTGGAGACGACTCTATTGCCGGCGGTAAACCAATACCAGGCAATCTTCTTTCCCGCCCTGTCTTTCATAAGGAGCCTATTGACCTCTATAACAGGAAGATTTTCACCACCCTCAGCTATTTCTATCTTCGTAATGCCCTTATCTAACAATTCTGTTCCTCCACCTAAGAAGCATATCTCCGGGGGATGGAACGCGCCCCTATTTACGCTGGAATAAACAATGACCAAAGACGCCTTTTTTCCCCGGGCATTGGTGTATTCCCGTATCAATACGTCCTTTGTTTCTAAGATCTCGAGGCTTCTTTCGGAAATAGGCACATCTTTCCCCTTCCATTCTCCGAGGGTTAAAGGAATGTCTTTTAGGTTAATCTCAGCCGCAGGGATACTCTGCCTGCGGCCAACATAGGCCAATCCCAGCAGGGTTAATCCTAACAGGGCAATTGTTATTAAGCAGGTTTTGTTATTCGGCATTTTAAAAAACTCATTACGATTGTCAGGCCAATAAAGGCAAAAGCAAATACCAGCATACCGGAAAAATCATGGAAAAACCCCATGGCCGCCTTTTTTCCGTAAATATAGGTTACTAAAAGAAGTAAGATAATCCTGGCGGCATTAGATATAATGGCAATAGGAATTGTTGAAAGAAAGAGGATACTTTTTTTAACCCGGGAACCCGCTATAATTTGCGCAAAGATAGCCCCTAAGGCCAATAAAGAGATTAAAGACCTCAATCCACTGCAAGGGTCGCCGACTATTAAAAAATCATTGGGAAGATAAATTGTTGAACCGTCCCTTATTGCCGGGATTCCTATCATATTAACTATACCGGAAGCAATCCGGGCAGTGAGGATTTTCATTTTAAAAGTGATTGTAATAATAGTCACGGTGGGAAGAGGAATCATAAAAATAAGAAAGGCCAGGGGGGAAAGTATTTCACGGGTAATCTTTTTTCCAAAAAGATAGAGCACCAGCCCTCCTAAAACAATCGGCAAAGAAGCGTAAGAGCCGAAATTTATCTTCAGGGCTGTGCTTACAAAATGGAGTAACAGGCCCGCGGCCAATAAGATCAGGCCAAACTTAGAGGAAGAAACAGGCAGGAGGGTTCGCAGTTTCTTTCTCTTTTGCCAGATAAAATAGATGCTGACCAGGGGCACCAAGAAACCGTGGGAATAATAGGAGTCGGCAGCTGTAAACCTTTGCGCCATGCTGATAAAGACAGGCACATAGGTAGTGATTAATAAAATAAGTATAAGTGCTATTTTATGCAATAGTTAAATCCTTCTTAAAGGTCACAAGGACACAAGGTCACAAAGACACAAGGACACAAGGACACAAGGTCACAAAGTCACAAGGTCACAAAGTCACAAGGTTACAAAGACACAAGGTCACAAAGACACAAGGTCACAAAGACACAAGGTCACAAAGTCACAAGGTTACAAAGACACAAGGTCACAAAGACACAAGGTCACAAAGACACAAGGTCACAAAGACACAAGGACACAAAGACCCAAGGACA